>CAYNVY010000012.1:0-38674 GCA_964400745.1 uncultured Enterobacteriaceae bacterium
AGGTCGCGGCGGCAAAACCGGCGAGATCGCCGACGACGCCCCCACCCAGCGCGATGAGCGCGGTCTTGCGGTCGCAGCGGCGCTGGAGCAGCGCGTCATAGATGCGGTTGAGCGTGGCCCAGTCCTTGTAGCGCTCCCCGTCCTCCAGCACCACGCTGATCGACGCCACCCCGTGCGCGCGCAGGGCCTGCTCGAGTTGCGGCAGATACAGCGGCGCCACCGTGGTATTGGTGACGATGGCGACCTTGGGCAGGTCCAGCAGCGGCGGTATCAGTTCGGCCCGGGTCAGCAGATGCGCGCCGATGTGGACGGCGTAGGCGCGCTCGCCCAGTTCTACGTCTACGCGGAGAGTTTGCATCTTTGCCTCACCTGGGGAAGTAACTGGAGCAACAGGGTGTGCGCGCGCTGGCGCCCGGTATCGACGACCAGGTCGGCGATTTCGCGGTACAGCGGGTCGCGCTGGCGGTAGAGCTCCTGCAGCTTTTCCAGGGCGTCCGTGTTCTGCAACAGGGGCCGCGACTTGTCGTAGCGGGTGCGCTGCCACAGATCCCTGGGCTGGCCGTGCAGGTAGACCACCAGCCCGCGCCGGGCCAGATGTTCGCGGTTTGCCGGATCCAGCACCGCGCCGCCGCCGGTCGCCACCACCACGTCGGAAAGCTGGGTCATCTGGTCCACGACCTGCACTTCGCGCGCGCGAAACCCGGCCTCGCCTTCGATTTCGAATATGAGCGAGATCTTGACGCCGGTACGGCGTTCGATCTCCTGGTCGGTGTCGTGAAACGTCTTGGCAAGTTCGGCCGCGAGTTGCCGGCCCACCGTCGTTTTGCCCGCACCCATCAGACCGACGAGGAATATATTGTTCGAAGAATCCACGCGGCTATTCTAGCAGCACCCGCCTGTACAAATGCCAGAGCGCGCGGCGCGGCAGGCCCAATGACCGCCCCCTGCGAACCGGCGCGTCGCGCGGGCCGGGCGGGTCGGAGCGGCCCCGTCCCTGCTTCGGCGCGGGCGGTCCGAGGCTAAGGCGGCGCAGGCGCCTCGCAAAAAATAAGAGCCGGTCGCCCGGCTCTTATGCAGGCAGCGAAGAAAGCGGTCAGCGCACGGTCAAGCGATCGTCCACGATGCGCGGCGTGATGAACACCAGCAGCTCCGTCTTGTTGTCCGTCTTGCTGTTGTTCTTGAACAGATTGCCCAGTACCGGAATGTCTCCGAACAGCGGCACCTTGGTGTTGGTGTTGCGCTCGTCCTGGCTGAAAATGCCGCCGATCACCACCGTGCCGCCGTTTTCGACCAGCACCTCGGTCTTGACGTGCTTGGTGTCTATGGCCAAGCCCGCCGACGTTGCCTGACCGACCGAATCCTTGTTGATATCCAGCGTCATGATGATGTTGCCGTCCGGCGTGATCTGCGGCTTTACCTTCAGGCTCAGATTCGCTTTGCGGAAGGATATGCTCGTCGCCCCGCTGGACGTGGCCGATTGGTAAGGCAGTTCGGTGCCCTGCTCGATCAATGCCTCGACCTTGTCCCCGGTCAGCACCCTGGGACTGGAAATGATCTTGCCTTTGCCGTCGGCTTCGAGCGCACTCAGCTCCATGGTGATGAAGTGGTTGAAATTCTTGTTGAACAGAATTGCCGAAAGCACGCCGGTGTTGAAACCGCCTATGCCCCCGGCCGGCAGGTTGACGTTTTGCACGCTGTTGATATTGTCGGGGGTTCCGGTCACCAGCTTCTGCGAACCGCCTTCGTTAAAGGGCGAGCTGCTCGTCAACTGCCCGGTCGACTGCAGGCCGCCGCCTATGTTGTAGCGCGCGCTGGGGCCGATCAGGCGATCGCCGCCCGGCTTCATCGTGCTGTAGCCGAGCTTCGCGCCCAGGTTCTTGCTGAAGGTGTCGCTCGCCTCGACGATGCGCGCCTCCATCATCACCTGGCGCACGGGAATGTCGACCAGGTCGATCAGCTTGCGCACTTCTTCCAGGCGCGTAGGCACGTCCTGCACGAACACGGTATTGGTGCGCGGGTCGATCACTGCGCTGCCGCGCTTGGACAGCACTTTCTGCTTGTCCGAACTCAGCAGCGTCTGCACATCGGCCGCTTTCTGGTAGTTGAGCATGAAACTCTCCGTGCGCACCGACTCAAGCTCGCCGATCTGCTGTTGCGATTCCAGCATCAACTTTTCCTTGGTCGCCAGTTCGTCTCGCGGCGCGATCCACACCACGTTGCCGTTCTTGCGCATGTCCAGTCCGCGCGTGTCGAGGATGATCTGCAGCGCCTGGTCCCAGGGCACGTCCTTCAGGCGCAGCGTCAGGCTGCCGCCGACGGCGTCGCTGGTGATGATGTTGAGGTCGGTGAAGTCGGCGATCACGTTGAGCACGCTGCGCACTTCGACGTTCTGGAAGTTCAGCGACAGCTTCTCGCCGCTGAACCCGACCTTGCTGCCCTGCGTGAGCTTGTTCGGATCCGGTACTATCGTCTTCACCTCGACCACGAACTGCGTGTCAGTCTGATAGGCGCTGTGCTCCCACAGTCCCTTGGGCGCGATCACCATGCGCACGTTCTCGCCCTGGTTGAAGGTGTTGATCGACTGCACAGCGGTGCCGAAATCGGTCACGTCCAGGCGCCGGCGCAATTTGTCCGGCAGCGACGTCTTGAAAAAATCGATGATCAGATTCTGTCCCTGCGCCCGAATATCGATGCCGGTCGAACTGTCGGAAAGATCGACCACGATGCGGCCCTCGCCGGCCTTGCCGCGGCGAAAATCGATGTCGCGCACGGTGTGCGTATCCTGCGCTTTGGCTTCGACGAAATGGGTTACCGCAGCCGTGGTGCCGCCGCTGGCCGCCGCCGTGCTCGCGAGCACGATCACCAGGTTCTTGCCGTCGATCTGCGTGTCGTAGCTGACCGAGCGGCGCAGGTTCAACACCATGCGCGTACGCTCGCCCGCCTGCACCATGTTCATGCTCAACAGCTCGCCCTCGCCGATGTTCTGGCTGTTGCGTCCCAGCCCGTTCACGGTGTTGGGCAGATCGAATGCGATCCGCGCCGGGTTGGCCACGGTGAAGCTTCCGGGCTGCGATTTCAGCGCTTCCTTCAGCGTCAGTTTGATAATGACCTTGCCGCTTTGCTGCGAGACGTCAAACGCTTCGACGCTGTTTGGCGGCGTCTGCGCCATCACCTGGGTCATCCAGATTGAAGCGATCAGGAAACCGATCACACCGAGAATTTTATCCATAGAGATCCTCATTTTCCTTTTGCCGCTTCTGCCTCGAGTATTTGCAGCGCGACCTTGCGCTCGGCCCAATCGCCGGACGCATCCTGCACCAACTCTTTGAGGTTGATCTGACTTTCGGTGATTCCGGTAATGACGCCGAAATTCTGCCCGAGGTAATTGCCCGCCTTGACGCGATACACGCTCGCGTCGGCTCGCACCAGCGCATAGTTGACGCCTTTTTGCGCAAGGGTGCCGACCATCTTCAGTGATTCCAGCGGATACGCCTCCAGCGGCTCTTTCGGCCGGGCGACATCGGGTGCGTTTGCGCCGCCGCCCTTGCTCTTCGCCGACGCCGCGACGGCGAGTTCGATCTTGGCCGTGCCGAAAGGGTCCGGCATTTCAAGCGCCTTGTACGGCACCGGCTCATACGGCTTCACCACGGGCAGCGGCTCGATTCGGCCGCGCAAGTCTTTGGTCAGGACCTTGAGTTCTTCCTTCAGGTCCTGGTGCTCGTCGCCGCTGCAGGCGGCGAGCGACAATACGGCTGCGATGACGGTTAGCTTTCTCATTTCTTGGCGGCTCCGGCTTTACCCGGCTTCTTCGCGTCGGCGGCGGCCTTCTTCTGCTTCGCCACTTCTTCCTCGTCCAGATAGCGGAAGGTCTTCGCCGTCGTCTCCATCGCCAGAACGCTGCCGTCCTTGCCTGCCGGCGCGATGTTGATGTCGTTCAGCGTGACGATGCGCGACAGTTGGGCGATGTCGCTCGCAAACTGTCCCATGTCGTGATAGCCGCCCGTTACCCGCACGCTGACGGGCAGTTCGGCGTAGAAATCCTTCATGTTTTCCCTCGGCGCCGGCTTGAACAACTCGAATTGCAGCCCCCGGCCCAGCCCGGCCTGGTTGATGTCCACCAGCAGCGCGTCCATTTGCGACTTGTTGGGCAGCTGCTTGAGCAAGGCGCCGAACGAGCTGTCGATTTCCCGCAGCTGCTGCCGGTGCAGGTCGAGGTTGACCGAAGACTGCTTCTTGTTCCTGTACTCTTCCTTGAGCTTGGATTCTTCGGCGGCTCCGGCGACGAGTTCGTCCATCTGCCCCTGCCAGTCGGCCGCGTACCCGGCCGCGACCAGGGCTGCAAGCGTGGCAATCAGCGCGAGCAGTTTGGGCAGGGCCGGCCAGCTGCCCGGATCCTTGGGGTCGAGATACTTGAATTGTTCGAGCAGCTTGTTCATCGGGCTGTTCCTACTTTTTCGCGCCGGCTTCGTCCGCGCGGCGCGCGGACTCCGCGCTCGCCTTCCCCACTGCAGCCGCCATCGCCCCTCCGACCTTGGGCGCGCCCGCCGCCTTGCCCGCGCCGCCCTTGGCTGCGTCGGACTCGGACTGCAGCCGCTTGATGCTGACGTTCATATTGAATTCGGACAGGCGCTTGCTGTTGACGGTGGCCACCTTGATCTCGACCAGATCCGGATTTTCCAGATAGGGCGAAGCTTCCAGGTTGCGCATCAAGGTCGATACCCGCGCGTTGGATTGCGCGTAGCCGCTCATATTGACTTTGCTGCCTGTTTGCTTGATCGATCTCAGGTACACGCCGTCCGGTGTCTGTCGCACCAGTTGCTCGAGCAAATACACGGTCTGCGCTCGATCCGCCTGCAGGGTCTCGATCACCTGTTTGCGCGACAGCAGCGCCTGAATTTCCTCTTTCAGCTTCTTGATTTCCTCGATTTCCTTGTCCAGCTTGGCGTTTTCGAGTTTCAGAAACCGGTTGCGCTCCATTTGCGTGGAAATGCGCGCGGCGTAATAGCCGTGCACCAGCAGGACGATGGATGCCGCCAAACCGGCGACCATCCCCATCAGGATGAAGAACTGCAGATTGCGGGCTTTGCGGCGCGCTTCGCGCCAAGGCAGCAGATTGATCCGAATCATGAATCGAACCTCCGCATCGCCAGGCCGCAGGCGACCATCAGAGAAGGCGCGTCGGCCAGCAGCTTCTTCGGCTGGATGCGGGGCGACACCTGCATGCCGGCGAAGGGATTGGCCACCTGCGTATTGACCTGTGAACGGGAGCCGACGATGTCCTCCAGCCCCGGAATGACCACCGAACCACCGGTGAGCAAAATGTGCTCGATCGTGCTGTACTGCGTGGAGGTAAAGAAGAACTGCATCGCGCGCTGAACTTCCACCGCCAGATTCTCCAGGAACGGGCGCAGAATTTCAGCCTCGTAGGAATCGGGCAAACCGCCGCTGCGCTTGGCGTTCTCGGCCTCTTCCTGGCTCATGCCGTACTGGCGCATGATTTCGTGGGTCAGCTGGCTGCCGCCGAACGCCTGCTCGCGCGTGTACACGGTCTGGTCGTTGCGAAGCACGGTGACATTCATGACGTTGGCGCCGACGTCGACCAGGGCGATGTTCTGTTCCTTGCCGTCGTCGGGGAACTGTTTCTTGATCAGGTCAAAAGCGGTCTGAATGGCGTAGGACTCGATATCCATGACCAGGGACTTCAGGCCTGCGGCCTCGGCCACGGCCACGCGATCCTCCACCTTCTCCTTGCGCGAGGCGGCTATCAACACCTCGACCTCTTCTGCGTTCGAAGGTGCGGGACCGATCAACTGGTAGTCGAGGTTGACCTCTTCCAGGGCGAAAGGAATGTACTGGTTGGCTTCGGTCTCGACCTGAACGCCCAGGTCTTCGTCGCGCAGGCCAGCCGGCACGACGATCTTCTTGGTGATCACCGCCGCGGTGGGCAGCGCCATGGCGACGTTCTTGGTGCGCGTGGCCAGCTTCTTCCAGGCGCGCTTTACCGTTTCGACCACCTCTTCGAGGTTGGTAATATTGCCGTCCACCACCGCGTCTTTGGGCAGAGGTTCGATAATATAGCGCTCTATGCGCAGGGCCCCTTTGCCAGCATCGACAATCTCGACCATCTTCACCGCAGACGAACTGATGTCCATCCCGAGAAGCGGCGGTGCTTTAGGCTTGAAGATATCAAGGTCCAATGCGAATTTCCCTTTGATCTATGCCCGTTTAGGCACGATACATATAATTTACGTTAAATGCTAGCAACAAGTCTAGACGATGTAAAGCAAATAATGCATGGGGGAGTTTGGCCGCCCCGCAAGATGCCGGCGCGCCCCCAGTCCGGGGATACTCTATAATGCGGGCGCGACCGGGGCCCAGCGCCGCGGGACAATAACCGCGCCCCCTTGGACCAGGGGGGCGTTTGCCCCTTTTTCAAAACCGAACCTGAACCCGCGTCTGGCGCGGGGAAACGCGACTCTTGGCCGCCAAATCATTCATGTGGTTACGCTTGATCGCCTTTCCGGTGCTGCTTCTGGCCGGACTGGGTATCGCCGCTGGCGCGCTGCTGGGACTGATGGTCCTGCTCGCCTACCCGAATCTGCCTTCGCTCGAGGCGCTTACCGATTACCGGCCCAAGGTGCCGTTGCGCGTGTACACGGCGGAAGGCGCCTTGATCGGAGAGTTCGGCGAGGAGCGCAGAGCCGTCGTTTCCATAGGTGAGGTCCCGGAAATCATGAAGCGCGCCATCCTCGCCGCCGAGGACGAGCGCTTCTACCAGCATACCGGGGTGGACTACCAGGGTGTGATCCGTGCGGCCTACTCCAACCTGAGTTCGGGAGGCAGGCGTCAGGGCGCGTCCACCATCACCATGCAGGTGGCCAGGAATTTCTTTCTAAGCAGCGAGAAGACGCTGACACGCAAGCTGTACGAGGCGCTGCTGGCCTTCAAGATCGAGGCAAGCCTGTCCAAGGACGAGATCCTGCAGATCTACATCAATCAGATCTACCTGGGCCAGCGTGCCTACGGTTTCGCGGCCGCGGCCCAGATCTATTACGGAAAAGCGCTAAAGGACATCTCCATCCCCGAGGCCGCGATGCTGGCCGGGCTGCCCAAAGCCCCTTCGAACTTCAATCCGGTGGTCAATCCCAAGCGCGCCAAGCTGCGCCAGATGTATGTGCTGCGCCGAATGCACGAACTGGGCCATATTACCGACGTGCAGTTCGCCGAGGCACAGAAGACGCAGTTGGTGGTCAAGCACGAAACCAACGATTACGCCGTGCGTGCCGAGTATGTCGCGGAAATGGTGCGGCAGATGCTGTTCGAGCGCTTCGGCGAGGAAGTATATGCCAAGGGCTATCGCATCTACACCACCATCACCAAGGCCGATCAGGAAGCGGCGTACGCGGCGCTGCGCCGCGGTGTGCTGGACTATGACAAACGCCACGGCTATCGCGGCCCGGAGGGCTACGTCGAATTGCCGCCGCAGGGCCAGCCCGACGAAGACATGGAAGACGCGCTGTCGGAAGTATCCGATAGCGCCGACCTGCTTATCGCGGTGGTGCTGGAAGCGGGCGCGAAGCAGGTGCGCGCCTATCGCCGCGGCGGGGAGATCGTGACCATAGAGGGCGAGGGCCTCAAATTCGCGCAGAAAATGCTGGACGAAAAGGCCCCGCCGAACAAGAAGATCCGGCGCGGAGCCCTGATCCGCATCCAGAAGGATGAAAAGCACCATTGGCAGATCGTGCAGATTCCCGAGGCGGAGGCCGGTCTGGTCGCCGTCAGTCCGATGGACGGCAGCGTGCGCGCCCTGGTGGGCGGCTTCGACTTCAATCGCAACAAGTTCAACCACGTTACCCAGGCCTGGCGTCAGCCGGGCTCCAGTTTCAAGCCTTTCATCTATTCGGCCGCCCTGGAAAAGGGCTTCACCCCGGCCACCATCGTCAACGACGCGCCGGTCGTGGTCGACGCCGCCCAGACGGGCGGACAGACGTGGGAGCCGCACAATTACGACGGCAAGTACGATGGGCCGATGCGCCTGCGCACGGGCCTGGCGAAATCGAAGAACATGGTTTCCATCCGCGTGCTGCAGGCGATCGGCCCGCAGTACGCCCAGGACTACGTTACGCGCTTCGGTTTCGACGCCGACAAGCATCCGCCTTATCTCACCATGGCGCTGGGCGCGGGTTCGGTCACGCTATGGCAGATGGCCCGCGCCTATTCCGTATTTGCCAGCGGCGGCTATCGCATCGAGCCCTACGTGGTGCAACGCATCGTCGACGATCGCGGCAACATCCTCGCCCAGGCGCAGCCGCCGCGCGCAGGGGATGAAAGCCTGCGCGTGATCGACGCGCGCAACGCCTTCGTCATGGACAGCATGCTGCGCGACGTCGTGCGCTACGGCACCGGTGCGCGCGCCATGTCGCTGGGGCGCAAGGATCTGGCGGGCAAGACCGGCACCACCAACGACCTCGTGGACGCCTGGTTCGCCGGATATCAACCGACGCTGACGGCGATCGCATGGGTCGGCTTCGACCAGCCGCGCAAGCTCGGCAACACCGAGACGGGGGGCGTAGCCGCGCTGCCCATCTGGATGAGTTTCATGGCAAAGGCGTTAAAGGGCGTGGACGAGACCTCCCATCCGGTTCCCGAAGGCGTGGTCAGCGCCAGCATCAATCCCGATACCGGCCAGGCCGCGACCGATGGAAAAATGAGCGATTACTTCTATCGCGAGAACCTTCCGGCCGCGCCGAAGCGCGACGCGCCTGCGGAAGGCGCGCGCAGTCCGGAGGAAGTCAAAAACCAGCTTTTCTAAAAGCGGCTTCTATCCGACCTGCAGCAGATCCACCGGCTCTCCGGCCTGCTGGCTGACGTATGCCGAAAGCGCCGCAAACAGCTCGGCGCCATCGCGGGTATTGACCCAGCGCTCGCCGTCGCGGCGGAAATGGTATCCGCCCGATTTCGCCGCCACCCACATTTCCCGCGCCGCGGCCTGGCCGTTTACGATGATCTTGCTGTCATCGCCGAATTCGATCTCGAGCACTCCTGTGCCCTTGAACTCGCAATCCGCGTCGATACCGCTCGCCTCGATGCGGCGGTCGATTTCCTGCAGCGTAAGCTCGGCCAGTCGGATGAATTCGCTCTCGTCCATCGGTCTCGTATCCGATTCTCCCGTGCTAACATTGAACCATGCGTGCAATCGTTACCGCCATCCTGCTTTGCGTATCGCTCCAAGCCTGCGGCTCCAAGGGCGCGCTCTATATCCCGGCCAAAGAGGACGGCGGGCCGCAGCCGTCCAATAGTAGCAAACAAAAGTAGGCGCCATGTCCGGGTTTCGCGCTGGGGCGCGTTTTGCGTTGGCTGCCGGGCTTGAAGTAATATGGCCGGCCTTTGGACAAGCCGCGAAGCGAAAAACGCGCTGCGCGCACTTTTTTGCAGGTTTGCTGATTCTGGAATGTCGATCTTGATTACCTTGCATACCCTTTCGTTTCCCAGACTCAACCGATGAACAAGGTGTTCGTAGGCAGTTTGCTGACCCTGGTAATTCTCGCCGCCGCCGGGGGCGGATATTGGTATGGGTCGGTTCGCCCCGGCCAGCCTGCGGCAGGCGCCGCTGCCCCCGGGAGTGCCGCGAATTCGCCGGCAAAGTCCGGGCCCGCACAGGGTCCGGCCGCCGCCATGCCGGTCGAAGTGACCAAAGTCGGCGCCGCGATGCTGCCGCAGACCATCACGGCCGTCGGCAGCCTGCGCTCGGATGAATCGGTTACCCTGCGGCCGGAAGTGGCGGGCCGTATCACCGCAATTCTGTTCCAGGAGGGCCAGCGGGTGACGAAGGGGGCTACCCTGGTTCGGCTCGATGCGGCGATCAACCTGGCAGATGTGCAGCAGGTGCGCGCCAACCTGGCCCTCGCCAAGAGCAAGTATGAACGCGCCGTCGATCTTTCCGGCCGCAATTTCATCTCGAGCCAGGCCAGGGACGAGGCGAAAAACAATTTCGAGGTCGCACAGGCGGCGCTCGCGCTCGCAGAGGCCAAGCTCGCCAAGACGGAACTCACGGCGCCTTTCTCCGGCATCATCGGCCTGCGCGTAGTCTCGGAGGGCGACTACGTGAAGGAAGGCGCCGATCTGGTCAATCTCGAGGCGATCGATCCGATCAAAGTCGACTTCCGCGTGCCGGAAACCTTCCTGAGGGATGTGCAAAGGGGCCAGGCGGTCGTGGTCGCGCTGGATGCGCTGCCCGGCAAGACTTACGACGGCAAGATCATCGCGCTCAATCCGCTGGTCGATGCGGGCGGGCGGGCACTGGTCATTCGGGCCCAGGTGCGCAATCAGGATACGGCATTGCGGCCCGGCATGTTCGCCCGCGTCACGCTTATCACGCGCTCGGAGAAAGAGTCGCTGGTGTTGCCAGAAGAAGCGCTGGTCCCGCAAGGCACGGAACAATTCGTGTTCCGTGTGGTCGACGGAAGGGCTGTCCGCACGACGGTGACGACGGGGCTGCGGCGCGACAGCAAAGTCGAGATTCTGAGCGGCGTCAGCAAGGACGACGTGGTCGTGAGCGCAGGGCAAACCAGGCTTCGGGACGGCGTTTTGGTGCGCGTCGCAGGCGCCGATGCCGATGCAGGCGCGAAAGCGAAAGCGGCGAAGGCGGCACCAGCGCCCGCGCCGATGCCGCCGTCGGCGCCAAGATCCTGACCGCCCGGCGAAGCCAGCGCGACCGGCATCGGAACGCTTGATCGTGACCCACGCAAGGTAAGCCGATGACCCTGCCCGAGACCTGCATCCGCCGCCCCGTTCTTGCCACGGTGCTCTCGCTCGTCATTTTGCTGATCGGGCTGATTTCCTACCAGCGCCTGTCGGTGCGCGAGTACCCGCGCATCGACGAACCCATCGTCAGCGTCGTTACCACCTACCGCGGCGCATCCGCCGAAGTCGTCGAATCCCAGGTCACCAAAATTCTTGAAGACTCGCTCTCCGGTATCGAGGGGGTCTACCTGATGACCTCGCAAAGCCGCCCCGAGCGCAGCCTGATCAATGTGACCTTCAATCTGACGCGCAATCCGGACTCGGCGGCTGCCGACGTGCGCGACAAGGTGTCGCGCGTGCGCGGTCGGATGCCCGATGAAGTCGAGGAACCCGTCATCGCGAAGGTCGAGGCGGATTCGCAGTCGGTGGTCAACATTTCCGTCGAGGCCGGGTCGCTCAGCACGCTGGAGGCATCCGACTATGTCATGCGCTACATCAAGCCGCGCCTGTCGGTGCTTCCCGGCGCGGCGGATGTGCGCGTTTGGGGCGAGCGGCAGGTGTCGATGCGCATCAATATTGACCGCACGCGGCTGGCTGGCTACCGGTTGACCGCGCAGGACGTCGAGGATGCGTTGCGGCGACAGAACGCGGAAATCCCGGCGGGACGAATAGAATCGACCTCGCGCGAGTTCACCGTCGTCGCGGAGACGGATGTGACGACGCCGGAGCAATTCGGCCAGATCATAGTCGCCAACGTTGGCGGCTATCCGGTGCGCATCAGTGACCTCGGGACGGTGGCGATTGGTGCGCTCGAAGAGCGTACTATTTCGCGCTTCAACGGCAAGCCCTCGCTCAATATCGGCGTCATCAAGCAGGCCGTCGCCAATCCGCTCGAGTTGTCCCGGGCGGTGCGGGCCGAAATCGCGACGATCAACGCGAACCTCCCCGCCGGCATGAAACTCATCGTCGCATACGATACGTCGACCTTCATCGATCGCTCGATCAAGTCCGTGTTCGTGACCATCGTCGAGTCCATCACGCTGGTGGTGCTGGTGATTTTTTTCTTCTTGCGCAGCCTGCGCGCCACCATTATCCCCATCGTCACGATCCCGGTGTCGCTGGTGGGTGCCTTCGGGCTGATGTATGCGTTCGGCTTTACCGTCAATACACTGACGCTGCTCGCCATGGTGCTGGCCATCGGCCTGGTCGTCGACGATGCCATCGTCGTACTGGAAAACGTCTTCCGCCACATCGAGAAAGGCATGCCGCGCATGCAGGCGGCGATGCAGGGGTCGCGCGAGATCGCATTTGCGGTGCTCGCGATGACCCTGACGCTTGCGTCGGTATTCGCCCCGCTGGCGTTCGCGACCGGCCGCACCGGACGCCTGTTCATCGAATTTGCCCTGACTCTGGCCGGCGCGGTGATCGTTTCTGGGTTCGTGGCGCTGACCCTGACGCCGATGATGTGTTCGTTGCTGCTGCACCACGAAACCAAGCACTCCTGGATCTACAACAAGATCGAGTCCGGTTTCGAAGCGTTTATAGAAGGCTACCGCCGCTTGTTGACCGCTGCGCTAAAGGCCCGCTGGATCGTCGTCCTCGGCTGGATGATAACGCTCGCCGCCGGCGCGCTCTTGTTCACCATGCTCAAATCCGAACTTTCACCGGTCGAGGATCGCGGCATCGTCTTCGGAGTGGTGACCGCGCCGCAGGGATCGACCCCCGAATACACCGCTGAACTACTGAAGCCAGTTGAAGCGCTCTACAGCCAGATACCCGAGGCGTTCGCGTACACGGCCATCTCGGGCTTTCCCACCGTGGTCGACGGTACTGCAATACTGCGCCTCAAGCCCTGGGAGGAGCGCAAGAAAAAACAGCAGCGGATCGCCGAGGAACTGCGACCGAAGCTCACTTCGATCGCGGGGGCCCAGGTGTTCACGCTCAACCCGCCTTCGCTGGGGCAGCGCTTCCGCTCCACGCCCATAGAGTACGTGGTCATGGCGCAGGTTCCCTATGCCGAGTTGCAACGCCAGGTCAATCTCCTGCTCGAAGAGATGCGCAAGTTTCCCGGCGCACAGAACCTGCAGACCGATCTGCGCCTCAACACGCCGGAAGTCCGCGTCAAAATCAATCGCGACAAGCTGGGCGATGTGGGCGTGAACGTCGATACCGTAGGTCGGACGCTCGAGACCATGCTGGGCGGCCGTCAGGTCACCCGCTTCAAACGCGATGGCCAGCAGTACGATGTAATCGTGCAGGTGGCGCGGCTCGATCGCTCGTCGCCGGCCGACATCAGCGAAGTCTACGTGCGCGCCCGCAACGGGTCGATGGTGCAGCTGTCCAATCTCGTCGAGGTGAAAGAAGGCGTCGCACCGCAGTCGCTCAATCACTTCCAGCGCCTGCGCGCGGTCAAGATCACCGGCACGCTTGCGCCAGGATATTCTATCGACGAAGCATTGAAGGCGTTCGACGCCGCGGCCAAGGCGACACTGGGCGCCTCGGCACAAACGGGGCTGGACGGACAGTCGCTGGAGTTCCGCTCGTCGGGCAGCGAAATCTATCTGGTGTTCGTCCTGTCGCTGTTCTTCATCTACCTGGTGCTCGCCGCGCAATTTGAAAGTTTTTCTGCGCCGTTCGTGATCATGTTGTCCGTGCCGCTGTCGATGACGGGCGCGCTGTTCGCGCTGTGGCTGACCGGCGGAACGCTCAATATCTACAGCCAGGTGGGACTTATCACCCTGGTCGGCCTCATCACCAAGCACTGTATCCTGATTGTCGAGTTCACCAACCAGTTGCGCGCACAGGGGAAGGATATGCTTTCGGCGGTGGTTGAAGCATCCGCCCTGCGGCTGCGGCCGATCCTGATGACCACCGGCGCAATGGTGCTGGGGGCCCTGCCCCTGGCCTATGCCTCCGGCGCCGGTGCGGAATCGCGGATGCCGATCGGCTGGGTGATCGTCGGCGGGATGTCCTTCGGCACCCTGTTGACCCTGTTTGTGGTACCGGTGGCCTACTCTCTCCTGGCCCGCCGCGCCCACATCGAGGCGCACGGAATAGAGGTAAGCGCACCTGCGGTGGCACAAGTTCCGGCACAGCTGCCGGGACAAGCCGGCTGAAGCGCCGTCCGGCTCAAGGATTGAGCTGACGATAGACGACGGTGGCGACGGCAAGCAGACTCGCCCGGTCCATCTCCCCGGAGAGGGCGTAGCCGAGTTTGCCGTCTATCCAGTAGAACACCGACACTTTGTCTTCCTGGCTGAAGCGGAAAGCGGTGTCGCGCGGTTCGGCATCTCTCAGCGAAACATAGAGCGTGATGCGCTGCCCCTTGGCGTCCTGATACATGAACTGTGCCACCGGCCCCTTGCCTCCGGGCAAGAGGCGTCCCCCGACCAGATCGAATCCCTGCTGCGCCAAGACCGGTGCCTTGAGTTCGCTCCCCAGGCGCTTGGACAACCACTTGACCAGATGTTCCTGCTGGTCCGCACCGACCTCCACCGGGTGCCGCACTTCGGGAGCGTATACCGCGTAGGCGACTGCGGCGCGGCGCGGCAATGCAGCGGCCTCGACGAACTGATCGGTGCGATGCGACTGCGCCATCCATCCGAGCGCAAAGCCCAGGCCCATCGCCCCCGCGGCCAGCGCATAGGGCGCCCAGCGCCTGCGCGGCGCGCCAAGCAAGAGCAGGCGCTGCGGCAGCGGCTCGTTCAGCACCGGGTTGTACAGCGCGCGCAGCGCCGCGTTCTGCTCGCGCCACACCCGCACCTGTTCGGCCGCGTCCGCATCGCGTGCCAGATGCGCGTCCACCTGCACGCGGTGTGCGTCATCCAGTTGCCCGTCGGCATAAGCGTGCAGATCGGTTTCGGTGATTTGGCTCATTTCACCACTTTGAGGTTCGTTGCCGCGCCGGCGTCCGCCGGATTCACGCCCGACATCAGGACGCGCAGGCGCTCGCGGCCGCGCGAAAGCCGCGACATCACGGTGCCGATCGGGACGCCCAGCGCCTGACTCGCCTCGGCGTAGCTCAATTGCTCCAGCCCCACCAGCAGCAGCGCCTCGCGCTGCTCGGCGGGCAGACGCTGCAGCGCCGCGTCCAGATCGCGCAATTGCAGCGGATCGGACTGCGGCGCGCTCTCGAGCGCGGCTTCGGTGGCATCGTCAAGCGCGAGTTCGCGCCGCGCTTTCAGCTGGTTGATGAACACGTTGTGCATGATGGAGAACATCCAGGCGCGCAAATCGCTGCCGTGACGCCACAGATGGAACTTCGCCAGCGCGCGCTCGAGCGTATCCTGCACCAGGTCGTCGGCCCGGTGGCTGTCCCCGGCCAGCGCGCGCGCATAGCGCCGCAGGCGGGGAATGTGTTCGGCGATCGCTGCGCTGTCCATCAAGGCATCATAGCAAT
This sequence comes from uncultured Enterobacteriaceae bacterium, assembly GCA_964400745.1. Classification (GTDB taxonomy): domain Bacteria; phylum Pseudomonadota; class Gammaproteobacteria; order Burkholderiales; family SG8-39; genus 2-12-FULL-64-23. The sequence goes on from CAYNVY010000012.1 coordinate 15,143, forward strand.
GTCGGTCTATCCTGCGGCATTCGGCTTGCCGCTCCAGGCTAAACAAGCCGCGAGCCGCATTTATTCCCGCGCGGCGAAAATCGGCCGGCGCACAGCCCCCTATCGTGGCCAGACACGGCCAGGCGCATATTGTTTCGCCGCCATGAACGCTATACACTCCGCGTGAAATAATGCTCCCGCCGGCATCGTGCGGCAGGCGCCGCGCGATGCTTAACCGCTGGATTCCATGTCGACAGATACCATCTACGATTACATCATCGTCGGGGCGGGTTCCGCGGGCTGCGTTCTCGCCAACCGCCTGACGGCGGACGGACGCCACAAGGTGCTGCTGCTAGAGGCCGGTCCGCGCGACCGCGACCCGTGGATCCATGTTCCGCTGGGATACGGCAAGCTGTTCACCAAGTCCTCGGTCAACTGGTGCTACAACTCGGAACCGGAGCCGGAGCTCGACGGGCGGCAGGTATATTCACCGCGCGGCAAGGTGCTCGGCGGATCGTCCTCCATCAACGGCCTGGTCTATATCCGCGGACAGCGCCAAGACTTCGACGCCTGGGGCATTCCCGGTTGGGGCTTCGACGACCTGCTGCCGTACTTCAAGCGCAGCGAGGACCAGAGCCGAGGCGCGAGCGAATGGCACGGCGTCGGCGGGCCTCAGGCCGTCAGCGACCTGCCCGACCGGCACGAGCTGTGCGACGCGTTTATCGCGGCAGCCGGCGAAGTCGGCATTGAGCGCAACGACGATTTCAACGGCGCGGCACAGGAAGGCGCGGGCTATTACCAGGCGACCACCAAGAACGGCCGGCGCTCGAGCACCGCAACCGGATTCCTGCGTCCGGCCGAGAAGCGGGCGAACCTGACGGTGGCGACCGAAGCGCTCGCCACGCGCGTGTTGTTCGAGGGCACGCGTGCCATCGGCGTCGAGTACCGCCGCGGCGGAGAGCTGAAGCGGGCGCGCGCTGCGCGCGAGGTGCTGCTCGCCGCGGGCGCCTTCAATTCGCCGCAGCTGCTGCAGCTTTCGGGAGTGGGAGCGGGCGCACTGCTCGCGCAGCACGGCATACCGGTCGTGGCGGATCTGCCCGGAGTCGGCGAGGATATGCAGGACCATTTTTATGTGCGCACCGTCTGGCGCTGTACCCGGCCCATCACCTTCAACGACGACATGGCGAGCTGGTGGCGCACCGCAGGGATCGGATTGAAATATCTATTCGGCCGCCGCGGCCCGCTGACGGTCAGCGCGGGCTACGCCGGCGCGTTCGCACGCACCCGTCCGGAGCTCTCAAGACCCGACGTTCAATTCTATTTCATCAATTTCAGCGCGTCGAAGGCGGGCGAGAATCTGCACCCGTTCTCTGCCTTCACCTGCTCCATGTGCCCGCTGCGGCCGCAGGCGCGCGGCTCGGTGCGCATCCGCTCCGCCAGCCCCGATGATGCGCCGGCCATCCGCTACAATTTTCTCGCGACCGAAGACGACCGGAACACCGCGGTCGCCGGACTGAAGCTGCTGCGCCGGCTGGTGCGCTCGCCCGCGATGCGGCAGTACGTCGCAGCCGAGGAAGCGCCGGGAGAGCGCGTGCAGAGCGACGCGGAGTGGCTTGCCTATTGCCGCCAAGCGGGCGGCACCGTGTATCACCCGGTCGCGACCTGCCGCATGGGAGCGGACACGAGCGCCGTGACCGACGCCAAGCTGCGCGTGCGCGGAGTTTCCGGCGTGCGCGTAATCGATGCCTCGATCATGCCGGCGGTGATATCGGGAAACATCAACGCCGCGGTGATCGCGGTGGCGGAAAAAGGCGCAGATCTGGTTCTGCAAGACGCAGCACACTAGCGCCGGAGTCAATACAAAGCAGATCGCATCGAAAATCCCACGTTAAAGTTGACACGCCTTCGTGGGTTTGACACACTGGCAAAAATAATAATTCGCAAGTTGCACCCATCCTCTGAGGAGATTTGAATGAACATATGGCGTTTCTGCGTCCGCAATGCGCTTGCGCTGGCAGTGGCGGGGCTTGCACTCACCGCACATGCGCAGCAGAAGGAAATCAAGATCGGGGTGATCTACGACTATACCGGACCGCTGGCCGCCGGCGGGTCGCTGCCGGGAGCGCAGGGCACCAAAGCCGCGATCGAGATGATCAACGAGCGCGGCGGCATCGAGGGCTACAAGATCAACGCGATCTACGCCGATGCGCAGTCCAAGCCCGACATCGCCATCAATGAAATGACGCGGCTGATCGAGCAGGAAAAGGTAGATCTGATCCTCGGCGTGTTCTCCAGCGCCCACTGCGTACCGATGGCGCAACTGGCGGACTCCAAGAAGAAAGTGATGTGGGCTACCATTTGCGTCGCCTCCAGCGTCGTCAAAGACAAGAATCTGAGCCATTTCTTCCGCGTCCAGGTGCACTCCGACCAGTACGGCGAAACCTCCTGCAAATTCCTCAATGAAAACGCCAAAGCCAAACTGGGCAAGGATCCGAAAGATCTCAAGGTCGCGATCATCTATGAGGACGGCCCCTATGGGGCGGGAATCGGCGGCAGCAACGAGATCAATTGCAAGGCGCTAGGAATACAGGTTGCGCTGAAGGAAGGTTATTCGGCCACGGCGCCGGACCTCTCGAGCCTGATCACCAAACTGCGCCGGGCGCGCCCGGACGTAATCCTGCATACCGGTTACAACCCGGATATCACCTTGTTCTGGCGCCAGGCGCGCGAGCAAGGCTTGAAATGGTCGGCGCTGATCGGCCACGGCGCAGGCTATGCACAGTACGACAAGCTGAAGGCAGCGTTCGGCAAGGACGCCGAGTTCATCTATAACGTGGACCCGGCCGCCGCGCAGTTGCTCGATGCCAAGACCTTGAAACCCGGCCTCGGCGACGTAACCAAGGAAATGATCAAGCGCTACACCGCCCAGATCACGGACCGCAAGGTGGACGAAGTCCCGCCGCATGTGTCGATGGGCTTCAACCACACCTATGTGTTCCTGACCGACGTGTTGCCGCGCGCGATCAAGAAATACGGCGGCATCAGCACCGACGCGCTGCGCAAGGCCGCGCTGGACACCGACATTCCGGTAGGCGGCACGATCCAGGGCTACGGCGTGAAGTTCTATCAGCCGGGACACCAGATGTCGGGCCAGAACGAGCGCTCCGCGATGGTGGTGATGCAGTACATCAGCAACGACACCAAGATCGTGTGGCCGACTGCGATCAAGACAGCGGACGCGGTCTTGCCGCTGCCCAAGAATCACACTTACGCCCTGCAGTAGCGCCGCGGCTTGCCGGGATGGTGTTCTCCTCCAGCGGGCCGGCACCGGCGCTACCGTTTTCGGTAGCGCCGGTGCCGGCCCGGCTTAGAGTCTAGTTCCACTTTTTGCCAGCGCATACGAACGCACCTATTCGAGCCCAATGTTAAGCGTCAAGGGAATCACCAAGGTTTTCGGCGGCTTCAAGGCCGTGGATCGCGTCTCCTTCGAGGTGACCGAGGGTGAAATCCTCGGGCTCATCGGCCCGAACGGCTCGGGCAAGAGCACCACGTTCAATCTGATCGCAGGCGCGCTCGCCCCGAGCAGCGGCTCGATCCAGTTTCTCGGACGGGAAATCGCCGGTTCCCCGGCCAGCCACGTGGCGCAATTCGGCATCGGGCGCACCTATCAGATTCCGCGCCCATTCAGAAAGCTTTCACTGCTCGATAATGTCGCGCTGGCAGCGTATTACGGACAAAGCGAAAGGCCGTCGCGCGAGAAGGCTTACGTACAGGCGCAGGAGGCGCTGGGCCTGGTGAGCCTGCCGGCGAGCGAACATGCGCTCGTCGACGGGCTGGGCGCGGCAGGTTTGAAGAAGCTGGAACTCGCTCGCGCGCTCGCGACGCAGCCCAAACTGCTGCTCGCCGACGAGAGCCTGGGCGGGCTGGACGAATCGGAGATGGACCAGGCGGCGGACATGCTGGCGATGATCCGCGACAAGCGCGGCGTCACCATTATCTGGGTCGAGCACATCATGGGCGTACTGATGCGCGTGGTCGACCGCTGCGTCGTGCTCGACCACGGCGAGGTCATCGCCGAGGGTAAGCCGCAGGCCGTGGTGCACGACCCGCGCGTGGTCGAAGTCTATCTGGGTTCGGATGCGGGCGAAGTACAGCAGAGCATAGCGATGCGCCAGGGAGCGGCTTCATGACCACCACCGTCGCGACAGGAGACGGCAAAGCGATGCTAAGGCTGGAAGGCGTCTCGGCGGGCTATGCCGGTTTCCAGGCCCTGTTCGACGTCAGTCTGGAAGTCAGGCCGGGGGAGTCGGTCGCGGTAATCGGGCCCAACGGCGCCGGCAAGACGACCCTGCTGCGCACGATTTCAAAACTGATCGACGTCACCGCGGGCGACATTTTTATGGAGGGCCGCTCGCTCAAACAGGTGCCGGCGCACGAAGTGATCGCCGACGGCATTGCGCAGGTGCCCGAAGGACGGCGCTTGTTCGCGCGGCTGACCGTGGAAGAGAATCTCAAGATGGGCGCGTTCCTGCCAGCAGCGCGCCCGCGGCACGCCGAGCGCCTCAAATTCGTGTATTCGCTGTTTCCGCGACTGCAGGAGCGCCACACGCAGATCGCCGGCACTCTGTCCGGCGGCGAGCAGCAGATGTGCGCCATCGGACGCGCGCTGATGTCCGGGCCCAAGCTGCTGCTGCTCGACGAACCCTCGGCAGGACTCGCGCCGGTGATCGTGCAGTCGATTTTCGAAATGGTGAAACGAATCTGTGCCGAGGGCTACACGGTATTGATCGTGGAGCAGAACATCCGTCAGGTGCTGAAGGTGGTGGATCGCGCCTATTTGCTCGAAACCGGGCGCATCAAGTCTAGCGGCCCGTCGGCGGAACTGCTGGCCTCGGATGAAATCCGCAAAGCCTATCTGGGAATCTGATGCAAATATTCGACATCTTTCTGCTTGAGGCCGTGCTCAACGGGCTGCTGCTCGGCGGACTGTTGGCGCTGCTGTCCCTGGGCCTCAACCTCGTGTTCGGCGTGATCGACGTCATCTGGATCTGCTATGCCGAACTGATCATGGTCGGCATGTACGCGATCTACTACTTCTACGTGGTCTTCGGCTGGCCGCTGCTGCTGGCGATGGCCGCGGGCGTTCTGCTCGTGGCGGTAGCGGGGGTGGCGCTGCATCAGTTCGTCATCCGCCCGGTGCTTGCGGCCGAACCAATCAACCAGTTGCTCGTCACCGGCGGCGTGCTGTTCTTCCTGCAGGCGGCGGCGACGCTCGCGTTCGGCATCGAGTTCAAGAATATCGGCGTGACCTTTCCGCCCATCGTCGTCGGCGATATCTCGTTCTCGATGCCCAGACTGATCGCCTTCGGCGTCGCGCTGGCCGGCATGCTCGCCATGTACCTGTTCCTGACGCGCACCTACATGGGCACCGCGATCCGCGCCATCAGCCAGGATCGCGCGATCATGCCGCTGATGGGGGTGAATCCGGGGCGCATTTTCATCATCACCTCGGCGCTGGGCGGCGCCTTGGCGGGGCTCGCGTCCTGCCTGCTGGTGCTGCAGTACGACATCCACCCGGCGATCGGCTTGTCCTTCGGGCCGATCACCTTCCTCATCTGCGTGCTCGGCGGCCTGGGGAACATGGTCGGCGGGTTTGTCGCCGCTTTCATTTTCGCGCAGTTCATTTCGGTGGGCGGCTTTTTCCTAGCGATCGAATGGGGCTACGTCATCGCCTTCCTGTTCTTCATCGCGGTGATGTTCTGGCGCCCGCAGGGCATCTGGGGAGGCAAGTAAGGTGACGCGCACTCTGCCCTGGATCGGACTCGCCGCGCTGGCGGTGGCGCCGCTCATCGGTATCGGAAACTACCCGCTGCACATGCTGATCCAGGTACTGCTGTGGGGATTCGTCTACACCGGATGGTCGATCATGGGGCGCCTGGGGATGGTGAGCTTCGGCCATGGCGCCTTTCTCGGCATCGGCGCCTACGTCGTCGTCATGTGCTGGAACCAGTGGGGACTCACGCCGTGGATCGGGCTGCCGATTGCGCTCGCGCTGACCGCGATCGTCGCGTTCCTGATCGGCTATCCGTGCTTCCGCTTCAAGATCGTCGGCCACTATTTCGCGCTGGTCACGCTCGCTTTGTCGGAAGTGACGCGGTTGCTGATCGTCGCACTGCGCGACCAGACCGGGGGCTCGCTCGGCGTTACCCCGAAAACAGCTCTGACCGATACGAGTTATTCGCTCCTCGCGCTGCAGTTCTCGAACAAGCTCGTATGGTTCTACATCGTGCTCCTGGTGTGGCTTGCCGGGCTGTGGGTGTGGAAAAAAGTCGACCAGAGCATGGGGCGGCTCGCGCTGGAGGCGATCAGCCAGGAGGAAGACGCCGCCGCTTCGATCGGCATCAACGTCACCCGGCTCAAACTGGGCGTCACGCTGATCTCGGCCCTGATGACCTGCGTCGGCGGCGTGCTCTACGCGCAGTATCAGGCATACGTCAATCCGGACACCGTATCCGGCATCGGCATCAGCCTGCAAATGGTGTTCGGCGTGATCGCCGGCGGCATGTACGTTCGACTCGGGCCGACCGTGGGCGCGGCGTTCACGCTGCTGCTCGCCGAGGGGCTGCGCCTGCTGTTCGGCAACAGCATGCATGCGCTGGACAGCACCATCTACGGACTGATGCTGGTGCTGTTTATCATCTACATGCCCAAGGGCATCCTGGGCGGGGCGATGCAGGCCCTGCAGCGCAAGAAACCCGCGGCCGCGAGCTCGCAGGGCGCCTGAGCTTGGCGGTGCTTCCTGCCTAGCGCAGCCCGGCGACGTAATCCGCGACGGCCTGGATTTCCCGGTCGGAAAGTTTCACCGCGACCATGCGCATGCTGCTGTTGGGATCGTTGGCGCGTTCGCCGGAGCGAAAGGCTTTAAGCTGGGCCTCGACATACTCGGCATGCTGGCCGGAAACGCGCGGGTACTGCGACGGCATCCCGGCGCCGTTCGGCCCGTGGCAGGAGGAGCAGGCCGCAACGCCCTTGCCGGCAATTCCGCCGCGGTAAATTTTCTGTCCGAGCGCAACCAGATCCTTGCTCTTCGCAGCGCCGGGCTTGGCCGCCTGGCCCGAATAGTACACGGCGAGATGGCGCATATCCTCAGGCGAAAGGTTGGCCACCATCCCCGCCATTACCGGGTTGCTGCGCTCGGCCTTCTTGCCCCCCGCCGCCTTGAAATTGGTAAGTTGCTTGTGCAGGTATTCCGGAATCTGCCCGGCGAGCTTGGGATTGGCGGCAATCTGGCTGTTGCCGTCGGCCGCATGGCAGGCGGCGCAGACTTGGGTGGCAATGGCTTGCGCTTTGGCGGCATCCCCTTTGAACGGGGGCTCGGCGGCAACCGCCGCTACCGCCGCAAACATCGAGGTAATTGCCATCATGCGCTTCATGCTGTTGCTCCTGGAACCAAGGTGTGCCGCAAAAGCTGATATTCTATCCGACTTTCGAGCGATTGGTCCCCCAAGTCATGTCGTTGTTCCGCGGCGCCACCTTCCATATCACCGCACATCATCTGAGCGATTTGCCGCCGCCGCTGGGACCAGAGATTGCGTTCGCCGGCCGCTCCAACGCCGGCAAATCGAGTGCGATCAACACCCTGGTCGACCACAACCGGCTGGCCTTCGTCAGCAAGACGCCGGGGCGCACGCAGCAGATCAATTTTTTCAGCTTGCGCTGCGGTGCTTTTCTGGTCGATCTGCCCGGATACGGTTACGCCAAGGTACAGCGCGAATTGCGCGCGCACTGGGAACAGCTGCTCTCGACCTATTTGCAGACACGCGGTTCGCTGTTCGGCATGGTCTTGATCATGGATGCGCGGCACCCGCTTACCCCGCTGGATCACCAGATGCTGAACTGGTTCGCGACTACCGGCAAGCCGGTGCACGTGCTGTTGTCGAAGGCGGACAAGCTGACCCGGCAGGAAGGGCAGAAGACGCTGCGCGAGGTGCGCGCCGAACTGGGAAAGTATGCCGACAATTACACGACTCAGCTATTCTCCAGCTCGAAGAAGCAGGGCATGGAAGAAGCGGAGCAGGTGATCGGCAGCTGGCTGGGTCTCACACAGGAAAGCAGAAAAGAAGCCCCCGGCTAAAGGGGAAGAAGACCGGGGGCTCGAACGCCTTAAACAGAATTAAGGCACCCGCTCAGGGAGGAGAAGCGGGAGATGACCTAAGCCATCTACTGGTAAGATTTCGAACCTGCGAAAAAGTTTCAGAAACCGGCGTGACAAATGCAATTTTTTCCAACCTATTGACATGAGAAGTCAGGGGCTACTATGAACATCTACGGCAACTTTCCCACAGTGCGCATGCGCCGCATGCGGCGCGACGACTTTACAAGGCGCATGATGCGAGAGCATGTGCTCACTAGCAATGACCTGATCTATCCGGTGTTCGTGATGGATGGCTCCAGGAGAACCCAGGCAGTAGCGTCGATGCCGGGCGTCGAGCGCATGACACTGGACAAGCTGCTGCCGGTGGCCGAGCGTTGTCTGAAACTGAAGATCCCGGCGATGGCGCTGTTTCCGGTAATCGACGCCAAGCTCAAGACTCTGGATGGGAAGGAAGCATACAACCCTAAAGGTCTGGTGCCGCGCGTGGTCGCCCGCCTGAAGAAGGAATTCCCGGAACTGGGGGTCATCTGCGACGTCGCGCTGGACCCTTACACCAGCCACGGGCAGGATGGGGTAATCGATGCCAGCGGCTATATTCAGAACGACATCACGCTTGCCATTCTGGAAAAGCAAGCGCTCACCCAGGCCGCGGCTGGGGTGGATATTGTCGCTCCCTCGGACATGATGGACGGGCGCATCGGCCGCATCCGTGCCGCGCTGGACAAGAGGCAGTTTATCCATACCCGCATCATGGCTTACTCGGCCAAGTATGCGTCCGGCTATTACGGCCCGTTTCGGGACGCAGTCGGTTCTGCGGCAAACCTGGGCAAGAGCAACAAGTTCACCTACCAGATGGACCCGGCCAATTCCGACGAAGCCCTGTGGGAGGTCGGTTTGGACCTGCAGGAAGGCGCCGACATGGTGATGGTAAAGCCCGGCCTGCCCTATCTGGACATTCTGCGCCGGGTGAAAGACGAGTTCAAGGCGCCGACATTCGTCTATCAGGTCAGCGGCGAATACGCGATGCTCAAGGCCGCGGGCATGAACGGCTGGATCAACGAAAGAGTCTGCGCCATGGAAGCGCTGCTCGCGTTCAAGCGGGCCGGTGCCGACGGCATACTTACCTACTACGCCTTGGACGCGGCGCAGTGGCTGAAGGAGGCCTAGCCGGCCTGAGCTAGCCGAAGACGATAGCCACGCCGTGCGCTTCGGCGGCGCCCAGCGCGACCGAACCGTCCGGCATGCGCGTCGGGTGCAGGCCGCCGGCACGCAGCGCAGACTCGGCGGCATCGCGATTGGTGACGCGAATGAACAGCACCGCCATGAACGGCTGGTGACGGGCGCTGATCCATACTCCGGACAGGCGTTTCGCCAGCGCGCGCTCGCTGACTACGGCGATCGGCGTATCGCCGGTTTCGACCAGCAGCCCTTCGGCGATGGGTCGGGCTTTGACGTCGAACAGATGCTCGTACGCTGCTGCGGTGGCAGGCACGTCGTTGCTCAGTATGGCGATCGCAGCCAACCCGGTCGCCGTATTCGCATGCGCCTGGTATTCAGGCCGCCAGACGACGTCCCGGGTAAAATGCTGGCACAGGAACACTTGCCCGCCCGGGGTATGCTCCAGGCCGAGCTTCGTAATTCGAAAAGAAGCGTTCTTCGAGCCGCTGTCCAGCAGCACCGGCCGCGAGAAATCGACTGGTTCGGCCGGCGCCAGCGCCGCCGCGGTCAATTCGCCGTATGCACCGCGCGCATTGTCGGTCTTCAGCGCGATCGCCGCCATACCGTCGCCGATACGCGCGAAGTCATAGTAGTATTCGCTGCCCGGCAGGCGTTGCGGCACCATCAGCAGTTCGAAATAGTCCTGGCCGAACATGACGCAGTGGTTCTGCGATCCCAGCGTATGATGGCCTCTGGGCGTGAGGGTAAAACCCATGCGCCGGAACGTGTCCTCAATCGTATCGAGGTTGCGTGCGGTGATGACGACGTGGTCTATGCCTTTGACGTGTTTTCTCACAGTTGTTCTCTTGTTTTGGCGTACGCGACATTATAATTGTGTTGGCCTCGATTGCAGAGAGCCGAGCGTAGTCTGAGCCAAATGCCTGCAACAGGAAGTCTTGGAGTAAGTACTTGTTATCACGGAAAGGGGCGCCAAATGCCGATTCTTGAAAAAGTCAGCGCATTGCACGGGGAAATGGCGGAATGGCGGCACGACATCCATGCACACCCGGAAACGGCGTTCGAGGAGCGGCGCACCTCCGCGCTGGTGGCAGAAAAGCTCGAGTCCTTCGGGCTGCGCGTACACCGCGGGCTGGGCCGCACCGGCGTGGTGGGCAGCTTGTCGGCCGGCTCGGGCAAACGCGCCATCGGCTTGCGTGCCGACATGGACGCGCTGCACATCCTGGAACAGAATGGATTCGAGCACCGCTCGCAGCATGAAGGAAAGATGCACGCCTGCGGGCACGACGGCCACACCTCGATGCTGCTGGGCGCTGCAAAATACCTTGCCGATACCAGGCGCTTCGACGGCACCGTGCATTTCATTTTTCAGCCGGCCGAGGAGAACGAAGGCGGCGGACGCGAGATGGTGGAACAAGGCCTGTTCGACCAGTTCCCTTGCGATTCGGTGTACGGCATGCACAATTGGCCTGGCATGCCGGTCGGGCAATTCGGCGTGCGGCCGGGCCCGATGATGGCCTCGTTCGACATATTCGATATCGAAGTGACCGGCCGCGGCTCCCACGCCGCCTTGCCGCACACGGGCATCGACCCCGTTCTCGCCGCAGCGGCGCTGGTACAGGCGCTGCAGAGCATCCCCAGCCGCAACGTGGACCCGATCGAATCGGCGGTCGTGAGCGTCACGCAGATTCACGCCGGCGATACCTGGAACGTCATTCCCAATGCGGCCGTCCTGCGCGGCACCACGCGCGCCTTCAAGCCGGAGGTGCAGGACCTGATAGAGCGCCGCATGCGCGAAATTTGCGCAGGCGTCGGCAGCACCTACGGCAGCGAAGTCAAACTGCGCTACGAACGCCGCTATCCGCCCACGGTCAACGCCGTGCGCGAAACGGAAGTTTGCGCTTCGGTGCTGGAGCGCATGGTCGGCGCGGAGAACGTCGCCAGGATCCCGCCGGTAATGGGTTCGGAAGACTTCGCCTTCATGCTGCAGGTAAAGGCCGGTTGCTATGTTTTTGTCGGCAACGGTCCGGGCGAAGGCGGCTGCATGCTGCATAATCCGCACTACGATTTCAACGACGCAATCCTGCCTTTGGGCGCGAGCTACTGGGCCAATCTGGTGGAACACATTCTGGCCAAGCAAGCCTAGCGGCGAGGAAGGCGCACCCTGCAGCGCACGGAACCGCCGGAACACGAATTGACTGACTTACACGCCGCCCGGATCGCAGGCGGCTTCGACATGCAATTTCAATCTTGAAAGGATTCGACATGCTTTATATCGACCATGGCAAAGGCGGTCCCGCCGATGTGCTCAAGCCGGCTGAGGGCCCCATCCCGCAGCCGCAGGCGGGTGAAGTCGTCATCGAAGTGAACTACGCCGGCGTCAACCGCCCAGACGTGCTGCAACGCTCCGGCAGCTATCCGCCGCCGCCGGGTGCATCCCCGATCGTGGGCCTGGAAGTCGCCGGCCGCGTCTGCGCCGTCGCAGCGGACGTGACGCAGTGGAAGATCGGCGACCTCGTCTGCGCGCTCACTCCCGGCGGCGGCTACGCCGAATTTTGCGCAGTGCCGGCGCCGCATTGCCTGCCGATCCCGAAAGGCCTGTCGGTGAAGGAAGCGGCCGCACTGCCGGAGAACTTCTACACGGTGTGGACCAATGTGTTCGATCGCGGCCGCCTGCAGGCGGGCGAGACCATGCTGGTGCACGGCGGTTCCAGCGGCATCGGCCTCACCGCGATACAGCTGGCGAAGGCATTCGGCGCCACGGTCTACACCACCGTCGGCAACAAAGAGAAAGTCGACTTTTGCAGGAAGATCGGCGCGGATGCCGCCATCAACTACCGCGAGCAGGATTTCGCCGAGGAGGTCGCGCAACTCACCGGCAAGAAAGGCGTGGAGTTGGTGCTCGACATGGTGGGCGGGCCCTATATCGAGAAAAACCTCAAAGTACTGGCGCTGGAAGGTCGGCTGGTGCAGATTGCTTTCCTGCAGCCGAGCAAGGTCGAGCTCGACTGTCTGCCGATCATGATCAAGCGCCTCACTTTCACCGGCTCGACCCTGCGCCCGCGCACCGTGGCGCAGAAGGCGGCGATCGCTCAGGACTTGCTGAAGAAGGTCTGGCCCCTGCTCGAATCAGGTAAGGTCAAACCGGTGATCCACGCCACTTTTCCGCTCAAGGATGCGAAGCTCGCGCATGAGCTCATGGAGTCGAGCAGGCACATCGGCAAGATACTGCTGGAAGTGAAAAAGTAAGCTGCCGGATTTGGCTGGGCAGGCGGACGGGACATTTCCTACGCGCGCTTGAGTCTGTCCAAGCGCGCTGGAATCAAACCCCGGGTATTCGGTTCAGGTTGGCGAGGAAGGCGTCTGCCGCCTGATAACCGATTACCCGCAATCCCTGAATTTCCTTTCCCTGGCGATCGAAGAAAACGATCCCGGGCGGGCCGAACAGACTGAATCGCTTGAGCAAAGCCTTGTCCTCCGGCGTGTTCGCGGTCACGTCCGCCTGCAGCAGCATCAGCCCGTCCAGCTTCGCCTTCACTTTGGCATCGGTGAAAGTGAAAGCCTCCATTTCTTTGCACGAAACGCACCAGTCGGCGTAAAAATCCAGCATCACCGGTTTGCCCGCCGCCTGGACCAGCGTTTCCAGTTCGGCCAGATTCTTGATGCGCCTGAACTGCGCCGGCTGCGTCCCGCGTTCGCCGCCGGCGCTAAAACCGGCCAGTGGCCGCAATACGTCACGGCTGCCGGCGAGGGCGCCGAGCGCGAGCGCGGCGCCGGCGAGGAGCGCGAGGAAGCCCACGCCTTTCCACAGGCGGACCGCGGTTCCGGCGCCGGGGGGCAGCGGGTCGATCGCGCGCAGCACCATCGCGCAGCCGATCAGCAGCGCGGCCCAGGCCAGCATTTGCGCGGCCGGCGGCAGCACCGGCGATACGATCCAGATCGCCACGGCGAGCAGCCACACCCCGAAGAAATGCTTCACCGAATTCATCCAGTGCCCCGACTTGGGCAGGAATGTTCCCTCGAACACGCCCACCAGCACCAGCGGCACACCCATGCCCATGGACATGGCGAACAAAGCGCTGCCGCCGAGGACCACATCGCGCGTCTGACTGATGTAGAGCAGCGCGCCGGCGAGGGGCGCAGCGATGCAGGGGCTGACGATGGCGGCGGAAAGTACGCCCATGACCACCGTCGCTCCGAAGTGCCCCCCCTTTAACCGGTTGCTCTTCTCCGTCAGTTTGGCGTGAAAGCCCGAGGGCAGCTGCAGTTCATAAAAACCGAACATCGACAGCGACAACAGCACGAACACCGCCGCAAAAGCCGACAGCACCCAGGGATTCTGCAGCGCCGCCGAGAGCAGGCTGCCCGAGAGCGCCGCGCCGATGCCGATCGCCGTATACGTGACGGACATGCCCAGCACGTAGGCGCAGGACAGGGCGAATGCGCGCGTGCGGGTCGCGTTGCGCCCTTCGCCGACGATGATACCCGACAGAATCGGAATCATCGGCAGCACGCAGGGGGTGAAAGTGAGCAGCACGCCGGCACCGAAAAATGCCGCGGCGATCAGCCACAGACTGCCCGAGGCGAGCAGCTGCTCGAAGCGCGCTTCGTCGCCGATTTCACCGCTTGCGGCCTGCGAACCCGAAGGCGCAGCGGCTGGCAGCGAGGCGTCGAGCACGATCTGCGCCGTCTGCACCTGCGGCGGGTAGCACACCCCGATGTCGGCGCAGCCCTGAGAGGTGACCGACAGCTTGATCGCGGTTCCTGCAGCGGCGCCAACTAGCGGCAGGAGGATGCGGACCTCCTTGCGGTAGGTCTCGACTTTTCCGAAATACTCGTCGTTGTGCACATCGCCCTTGGGAAGCTGCGCTTCGCCCAGTTGCACGCTGGCGGGCTCGAGCGCGAACTTGAACTTGTCGCGATACATGTAGTATCCCTTGGCGATCTGGTAGCGCACCTCCAGCGTCTTCGCGTCCAACGCCTGCGCGGAAAACTTGAACGCCACCGCCGGGTCGAGCAGCTGCTGCGCCCCTGCGGGACCGTGCAGGCAAATCAAAGTCAACAGAATCAGTAAGCTGCGAATGTAACTACGCATGGGGATCAGGCCTGGTCGCGGCGCGTTTCGGATTCGACCCACTGCATGTACGCAGGCAGGCCATGAGTGAGTGGGACCGCTATGATCTCCGGGAGTTCATACGGATGCGAGGCGCGTATGGCGGCTTCCAGCTCGGCGTAGCGCGCCTGCACTGTCTTGATCAGCAGGGGATGCTCCTCGTCGCGCTGGATTTCGCCTTGCCAGCGGTACACCGAAGCGCAGGCGGCGAGAATGTTGACGCAGGCGGCGAGTCGCCGTTCGATCAGCACGGCGGCGAGCTTTTCCGCGCTGTCGCGGTCCGGCAGATTGGTGATGACGAGCAAACTGTCCATGGGCGCCGCCGGCGGCTTCAGGCCGCGAGATCGAGCGGTACGCCCTCGTACACGCTGGGGTAGCGCAAACGCACGCCCAGCTCGGCTTTCATGCGCGTATTGCACAGGCGGCGCGATTCGCGCATGAACGACATCAGGCCCGGGGAAATGGCGCCGGCATCGCCTTCCGCGCGCGAAATCCGCGGCGGGCGCGGCAGATGCGCGCGATCGGCCACCAAGTCGAAGTAATCGCCCATTTTCATTTCGCCGTCGTCGCTCGTATTGTAGGCCCGGCCCGCAGCGCCGCGCTCAAGCGCCACCTGGCAGATGGAGGCGAGGTCGTCGGCGTGGATGTGGTTGGTATAGACGTCGTCTTCGGCGCGCAGCACCGGCCCGCCGCGCTTCAGCTGTGCCAGCGGCAGACGTTCCGCTGCGTAAATTCCGGGCACGCGCAAGACGCTCACCGCCACCCCGCGCTGCCTGCCCCAGGCGAGGAGCGAGCGCTCCGCTTCGACCCGGCGCACGGCGCGCGGATTCTGCGGCGCGAGCGGTCGGTCCTCGTCCACCCAGGCCCCGCCGCAGTCGCCGTAGACGCCGCTGGTGCTGATGTAAACCAGACGCTCGGGCGGTCGCGCCGAAAGTGCCGCGATCAGGTTCAGGCTGCGCTGGTCCTGCTCCCCGTTCTCGGCCGGCGGCGCGAGATGCAGCACCAGATCCGCCGCTGCGGCCAGCGCCTGCAGCGTCGACGGATCATCCAGATCGCCCATGAGCGGCGCGGCTCCCAAGGCCGCCACGCGATCGGCCTGTTCGGTCCTGCGCGCGAGGCCGCTTACCTTGTAGTTGCGCGCGAGTCGCGGCAGCGCCCGCAGGCCAATGTCGCCGCATCCAACGATCAGCAGTCTCTTCATAGTAAAATTGTACCCGCTCTGTTCCCGGTAGTGACGGCAATGTCAAATCAGGTCACCATCCTGCCCAGCGGCCACAGCTTTCAGGTCGAGGCAGACGAAACCGTGCTTGTCGCCGCGCTGCGCGAGGGTTTCCGGCTCGCTCACGGCTGCCGCAACGGCGCCTGCGGCAGCTGCAAAGGCGAACTGATCGAGGGCAGGATCGACTACGGCGCGCATTCCGAATCCGCTCTATCGGCAGAAGAACAGGCGCGCGGCCTGGCGCTGTTCTGCGTTGCGCGCCCGCTGGGCGACATCGTCATCGAATGCCGCGAGATAGGCGCGATCAAAGACCAGCAGATCAAAATCCTGCCGTGCCGCGTGCAGACCATCGAACGGCCCGCGCCGGATGTGGCGGTGATTTCCCTCAAGCTTCCGGCAAACGAGCGCCTGCACTACCTGGCCGGGCAGTATATCGAGTTCTTGCTCAAGGACGGCAAGCGGCGCAGCTATTCCATGGCCAATGCGCCGCATGAAGACAGCCTGCTGCAGATCCACGTGCGCCACCTCCCGGGCGGAGTGTTCACCGACCATGTGTTCGAAAAGATGAAGGCGCGCGACATCCTGCGCTTCGAGGGGCCGCATGGCACCTTCTTCCTGCGCGAGGACAGCGGCAAGCCCATGGTGTTGCTCGCCAGCGGCACCGGTTTCGCGCCGCTCAAGGCGATCATCGAGCATGCGCTGCACCAGGGACTGGCGCGGCCCATGAGCCTGTACTGGGGCGGCCGCCGGCCGCAGGACCTGTACATGCACGAACTGGCCCGGCAGTGGGCCGCAGCGCACGCGCATTTCAACTATGTCCCGGTCGTATCCGACGCTCTCCCCGAGGACGCCTGGACCGGGCGCAGCGGGCTCGTCCATCGCGCCGTGATGGAGGATTTCCCCGACCTCTCCGGCCACCAGGTGTATGCCTGCGGCGCACCGGTAGTGATCGCGGCTGCGCAGCGCGACTTCAGCGCCCGTTGCGCCTTGCCGCCGGAGGAATTTTTTGCCGATGCGTTCACCAGCGAGGCCGATTCGGCCAGGCTCGGGTAAGCCGGCTGAGCGTCTAATCGGCTTCGCCGAGATAGGCGGCGCGGATTTTGGGATCGACGAGCAGGTCCCGCGCCGGCCCCGACAAGGTGATCAGTCCGGTTTCCATGACATAGCCGCGATTGCTCGCCTCGAGCGCAAGCCGGGCGTTTTGCTCGACCAGCAGGATGGTCACGCCTTCCTGCGCCACGGACTGTATGGTCTCGAATATCTTTTGCACCATCAGCGGCGCGAGGCCCATGCTGGGTTCGTCCAGCAGCAGCAGCTCGGGCCGGCTCATCAGCGCGCGACCGATGGCGAGCATCTGCTGTTCGCCTCCCGAAAGGGTGCCTGCAGACTGACTGCGTCGCTCCGCAAGGCGCGGGAACAGGCTGTATGCGCGTTCGAGGTCCTGCCGTACCGCCGGGGTATCGCTGCGCGCATAGGCGCCCATGGCGAGGTTTTCCTCGACCGTGAGCTGACCGAACACGCCCCGCCCCTCGGGCACCAGCGCGAGGCCCCGGCGCACCAGTTCGAACGATCGCATGCCCCCGATAGGCGCGCCGTCGTAGCGGATCCGTTCTGCGCCTACGGATATCAATCCGGCAATCGCCTTCAAGGTGCTGGTCTTGCCTGCGCCGTTGGCGCCGATCAGGCACACCAGCTCGCCTCGGGCGACGCAGAGGTCTATGCCTTTTACCGCGTTGATGCCGCCGTAAGAGACTTCCAAATGAATTAGCTCCAACAGGTTCATGCGCCGCCGCCTCCGACACGTTGTCTCAGTTCACACTTGTCCACTGTCGGCGGCTGGCGGCAATCGCCGCCGGTCGCATTCCCATCCTGCTGTCGGGGCCCGCACCTCCTTCTCATGCCACCGCGCCAATGTGGGCGCCACCGAGATACGCCTCGATCACGCGCGGATCGCGCTGCACTTCGCGCGGCGGACCCTCCGCGATCTTGCGGCCGTAGTCGAGCACCAGCACCCGGTCGCACAAACCCATGACCAGTTTCATGTCGTGCTCGATCAGCAGGATCGTGATGCCGTCGGCGCGTATGCGCTGCAGCAGCTGTTTCAGTTCAAGGGTTTCGGTCGCATTCATGCCGGCGGCGGGCTCGTCCAGGGCAAGCAGCTTCGGTTCCGTCGCCAGCGCACGCGCGATTTCCAAGCGGCGCTGGTCGCCGTACGGGAGCTGGCGCGCCACCTCGTTGGCGCGCGCAGAAATGCCCACGTAGCGCAGCAGCTCCAGCGCGCGCCGCTCGATCGCCGCTTCTTCTGCGAGGGTGGCGCGCGTGCGCAGGATCGCGCCGACTACGCCGGCACGCGTGCGCACATGGCGCCCTATCATGACGTTGTCCAGCGCGGACAGATTGCCGAACAGACGGATATTCTGGAACGTGCGGGCGATGCCGCGCGCCGCGATCCGGTCGGGCGCCAGCCCGGCAAGCGCCTGGCCGTCGAACTGAAAACCGCCCGCCTCGGAAGGGTAGATGCCGGTGAGCGCATTGAACAGCGTGGTTTTGCCGGCGCCGTTGGGGCCGATCAAACCGTAGATCTCGCCCCGATTGATGCTGAACCCGACCTCGGCCAGCGCCAGCACCCCGCCGAAGCGCTTGTTCAGGCTCGCGCATTCGAGCAGGACGCTCATTTCGCGGCGCCCTGGTTCTCTGCGAGTTCGCGCTTCCTCACCGCCGAAGGCAGCAGGCCGGCCGGCCGGTAGAGCATCATCAGCACCAGGGCCAGGCCGAACAGCAGCATGCGTATCACTTCCGGATCGACGATGGACCGTCCGAACAGCGATTTCTGCAGCGGCTCGACCGTATAGCGCAGGAGCTCCGGCACGAAGGACAGCAACACCGCACCCAGCACCACCCCCCAGACATTGCCCATGCCGCCGAGCACCACCATCGACAGCACCATCACGGATTCGACCAGGACGAAGCTCTCCGGGCTGATGAAGCCCTGGATCGCGGCGAACATGCCGCCGGCCACGCCGCCGAAGGAGGCGCCCATGGCGAACGCGAGCAGCTTGATGCGCGTCGTGTTGATGCCCATCGCCCGCGCCGCGATCTCGTCCTCGCGCACCGCCTCCCAGGCGCGGCCGATGCGCGAGTGCTGCAGCCGCAGGTTGATCACGATGACCAGCAGCAGCAGGACCAGCAGCAGGTAGTAATACTTGATCGGCCCGGAAAAAACGACGCCGAAAATGGTCTCCGTCTGGCTGAAACTGAAGCTGCCGAAACGGAACGGGTCGATGCGTGAAATCCCCTGTGGGCCGTTGGTGATATTCACCGGCTGCGACAGGTTGTTCAGGAAGATGCGCACGATCTCGCCGAAACCCAGGGTGACGATGGCGAGATAATCGCCGCGCAGTTTGAGCGTCGGCGCGCCCAGCAGCACGCCGAACAGGCAGGCCACTAACGCGCCTATGGGCAGAATGACCCAGAACGGCAGGTGCAGATTGAAATGCGGCGAAGCGAGCAGTGCGTAGGCATAGGCACCCACCGCGTAGAACGCGATATAGCCCAGATCGAGCAGCCCGGCGAAGCCGACGACGATGTTCAGGCCCAGCGACAGAAACACGAACAAAATGGCGAAATTGGTGATGCGCACCCAGGCCGTTCCGACACTGGCGAGCGCGAACGGCAGCCCGACGAGCGCAATCGCGATCAGCGCCACGCCGATCCATTTCGCCTGCTTCCCGGCGAACCTGTTCACGCGGCGCCTCGCTGGCCGCGTGCGCGATTTCTTGTCTCGCGATTCAAGCTCGGTCTCCCACGCGCTCGCCCAGCAATCCCGACGGCCGGAACACCAGGACCGCGATCAATACCAGGAAAGCGAACACGTCCTGGTAGTTGCTGCCGAAGACATTGTTGGTCAGATCGCCGATATAGCCCGCGGTGAGCGCTTCGACTACGCCCAGAAGAATTCCCCCCAGCATCGCACCGGCGAGGTTGCCGATTCCGCCCAGCACCGCGGCCGAAAAGGCTTTCATGCCGAGCAGTGCGCCCATGCTGTAGTGGGCGACGCCGTAATAGGTACCGACCATCACGCCGGCGACCGCGCCCAGTGCGGCGCCGACGATGAAGGTAAAGGCGATGACGCGATCGATGTCTATGCCCATCAGCCCCGCGACCTGCGGGTTCTGCGAAGTCGCGCGCATGGCGATACCGAGTTTGGTGCGGTACACCATCAGCGTAAGCGCGCCCATCATCAGCACCGAAGTCAGCATGATCGCGATCTGCACGCCGGTGATGATGGCCCCGCCGACCTCGAAACTGGCGAGCGGGATAATCTGCGGAAATGCAAGCGGGTTGCGGCTCCACACCAGCAGCGCCAGGTGCTGCAGGATGATGGAAATGCCGATGGCGGTGATCAGCGGCGCGAGCCGCGGTGCGCCGCGCAGCGGCCGGTAGGCGATGCGCTCCATCGCGTACCCCACCAGCATGCACGCCGGGATCGCAACCAATATCCCGGCAATCAAGATCAACGCCGGCGGCAGCGCCGTGCCTGCGAGCGCCGAGATCACCGAGAACGCGACCATGGCGCCTATCATGACCACTTCACCATGGGCAAAATTGATCAGCTGGATGATGCCGTAGACCATGGTGTAGCCGAGGGCGACCACCGCGTAGACGCTGCCCAGCGTGAGGCCGTTGATGATCTGCTGCAAGAGGATGTCCATCGTTGCGCTGATTAAAACCCAAAGGCGCTTGGAACGCAAAGCGGTTTTGCTCGAGTGGGCGAGCCAATGGAAAACGGCGCCCGAAGGCGCCGCTTTTCCTGCAGCAGTAGAGAAAAACGCCCCGCTAATCTACTTCTTCGCGGCGTCCGCTGCCTTCGCCGGTTCTGCCGCGGCTTTGGGCGCTTCGCCCGCCTTGGCTGCGTCTGCCGGGGCTGCAGCAGGCGGCTCGGCCGCCTTGAGGAAGTCCTCGAACTTGACGGTCTTGCCGCTCTTGATGATCGCGATCGGCTCGATCTTGCCGCCTTTCATGCTGAAGATCGTCATCTCGGCGTCCTTGCGGTCGCCCTTGTCGTCGAACTCGATCTTGCCGCTTGCGCCCTCGTAGCTGATCTTAGCGAGTTCGGGCAGATATTTCGCAGGATCGGGCGAATTCGCCTTTTTCATCGCTTCGATGATGAGGTTGGCGGCATCGTAAGTGAACGGCGCATACAGGATGGGTTCGATCTTGAATTTCGCCCTGTAGCTATCGAGAAATTTCTTGTTCGCGGCCTGGACCGGAAGCCCCGCCTGCGAGCAAAGCAGCCCTTCCGCAGCGTCGCCGGCGAGCTCTTTCATCTTGTCCGTGCAAGCGCCGTCGCCGAACGCGAACACCGCCTTGATGCCGAGTTCCCGCCCCTGCTTCAACAGCGGGCCGCCGGTGGCATCCATGCCGCCGTAGAACACCGCGTCGGGCTTCTTGCCCTTGATCTTGGTCAGGATGGCCTTGAAGTCGGCCGTCTTGTCCGTGCCCTTCTCGCGCGGCAGCACTTTCACGCCGGCCGCTTTCAGGGTTTTCTCGACTTCGTTCGCCAGACCCTCGCCGTAGGCGGTTGCGTCGTCGATCACCGCCGCCGTCTTCGGTTTGACTTCGCTCGCGAGATAGCTGGCGATCGCCGGTCCCTGCTGGTCGTCCCGACCCACGACGCGAAACACGGTCTTCAATCCTTGCTCCGTCAACTGCGGATTGGTCGATGAGCCGCTGATCATCGCGATCCCCGCCTGATTGTAGATAGCCGAGGAGGGGATGGACACGCCGGAATTCAGGTGGCCCACGACGCCCGCAACCTTGGCATCGACCAGCTTCTGCGCCACCGTAGTGCCTACCTTCGGGTCGGCCTGGTCGTCTTCGGCGACGAGTTCCAGCTTGACCGTCTTGCCCTCCAGCTTGATGCCCTTGGCGTTGGCCTCGTCGACGGCCAGGCGAGCGCCGTTCTCGTTGTCCTTGCCCAGATGCGCGATGCCGCCGGTGAGCGGGCCGGCATGGCCCAGCTTGACCACCATGGGCGGGGGCGGCGGAGGCGGCGCGGCAACCGCCGGTTCGGGTTTCTTCTCTTCGCCGCAACCGGCAAGCGCGAACGCCGCGACCGCGGCGAGTACAGCCAGACTGATCTTTTTGGGTTGCATGGAGTCCTCCAGGGAAAAATGCGGGCACATTCTATCACTCACCAATGTTGTCGCGGCCGCACCGTGCGCAAAAAAAAGCCGGCTTTCCGGGCCGGCTCTCCGTTCCTGATGCGAGCGCCTACTTTTTGGCCGCCAGCACCCATTTCACCATGGTCTTGATGTCGCCTTCAGGCACCGATGCGTTGGGCGGCATCGGAACCTGGCCCCATGCGCCCGAACCGCCGTTCTTGATCTTGGCAACCAGCTTTGCCTCGGCTCCGGCGTCGCCCTTGTACTTGGCGGCGACCTCCTGATAGGACGGACCGACCAGCTTCTTGTCGATAGCGTGGCAGGCAAGGCAATTGTGCTTTTTCGCCAACGCTTCCGAAGCGAGCGTGTTTGCTGCAAAGCCGAGCATGGCGGTTGAAACGAACAAACTGGTAACTAGGGTTTTCACAATTTCTCCTTGGGAAACTATCGGGATGGCAAACCGCGGCATATTACCGGAGTTCGGGCAGTTCCAGCGTATCCAGCAGCGCTTCAAGCGTATCCAGCTGCGGCAGGCAAGTAACGCCCCGGCATACCCATGCGTTGACCGCGTCTGGCGCAAAAGGTTTCGCAAGCAGGGACGAAAGGCCGGCGGCCGGACCTGGTATTGCAAGAATCAGCGTCGAAGGCAGATAACGCCGCCCCAGAACTTGCTGCCACTGACGCACGCCGGCGGCCGGTCCGCGAATGACCACCAGTTGCGGCGGCGCCAACGCCTCCTCCAGAACCTGCAGCAGGCTGGCGTAGCCGCCCGGATGCTGCGCCAGCGCCGGGTAGAACAGCTGCAGCGTGCGCTCCGCCGCTTCGAGGTAGCGCGTCTCGCCGGTAATATGGCCCAGCCGCTGCAGGGCAAGCGCCGCCACCCCATTGCCCGAGGGCGTGGCGCCGTCGTGGCCCGGTTTGGGCCGGTGGATCAGCCGTTCGTGGTCGCGGCTGGTGAAAAAGAAACCGCCCTGCCCGGAATCGTAGAACTGCTCGAGCAGAATCTCGGCCAGATCCTCGGCAAACTCGAGGTCAGTCGACTGAAAATCGGCCTGCATGAGCTCGATCAGGGCGGCGAGCAGGAAAGCATGGTCGTCGAGGTAAGCGTTCAGGTGCGCGCGGCCGTCCTTGCAGGTAGCGAGCAGGCGCGCGCGCGCCGGGCCTTCTTCTTCCTGCCACAAAGTGCCGCGAACGAAAGCGAGGGCAGCGCGCGCGGAGTCCAGCCACTGCGGCCGACCGAACACGCGCGCGGCCCGCGCCATGCCCGATATCATCAGCGCGTTCCAGCTGGTCAGAATTTTCTCATCGCGTCCCGGCCGGACGCGCCGCTCGCGCGCCGCAAACAGCTTGGCGCGCGCGCGGCCGAGCAGCGCACGGCATTCCGGCTCCGATCTTTGCAGTGCTTCGGCGACTTGCTTCAGCTCGCGCGCCACGTGCAGATGCCAATGCGCGCCCTCGAAATTGGCCGCGTCGCCAAGTCCGTAACAGGCTGCGCACACGGCGTATTCTTCGCCATCAAGCAGCGCGCGCACCTCGTCCGGCGTCCACACATAGAATTTGCCTTCCTCGTGCTCGGAATCCGCGTCGAGGCTGGAGTAATAGCCGCCGGCCGGGGACTGCATTTCGCGCACAGTCCAGGCGGCGGTTTCCTCGACCACGCCGGCGAACAGGGGATCGCGCGTCAAGGCCCAGGCGTCGCTGTAGCGCGCGAGCAGCGGCCCGTTGT
>CAYNVY010000013.1:0-9840 GCA_964400745.1 uncultured Enterobacteriaceae bacterium
GTTCTCGACGAACCCACCGTCGGCCTGCACATGGCCGACGTGGAGAAACTGCTGCGCGTACTGCACCGGCTGGTCGACGCTGGCAATACCGTGGTGGTGATCGAGCACAACCTCGACATCATCGCCGACGCCGACTGGATCATCGACCTCGGCCCCGAAGGCGGCGACGGCGGCGGGCGCATCGCGGCGCAGGGCACGCCGGCCATGCTCGCCGGCTCGCCTGCGCGCTCGCACACCGCACGCGTGCTGGCCGGGTTTCTCGCCGAGCGCGGCCCGGGCGGACCGGGAAAGCCGTGAGCCACGCTCGCCCAAGTCCGGGGAGTTGGCGGATCCGCATCTTGGAATGCTGAAGCGATTTGAAGTATGGAGGATTCGCAACGAATTACCGCTGATCCCCTCAAGTGGGATCGCAATGGTTGATTGCCGCAATGCATGCGGCATCGCAATATGCCAATGAATGGCGTCGGCCCTGTGACATACTTTCTGAAAGTCTCGGAGCGACCCACACCGACCGCTGACATCGACGATAACTGAATGGCCGGTTCGTTCCGTCAGCAGCGGTCATCCACGCGCAACTCCTCGTCAATGAACCCGAGGCTAGATACCAGCACGATAACTTCCGACCAGTGCTGGCCGATCATCAGTGCCAACCAACAGACCGAAATCAGCGCCTCTTGCTGCGGCATCTTCGACCTTACGAAGCATGACCTTACTTCCGAAGTACACCGGTCCTTTTATCCATAGGTCAAGCCGCTGAGGGGTAACCTCTGACTGTGGCAGATGGACAAGGCACTGAGCCGCGACTCGTTGAGGATGTGCGAATGCGGAACGGAAACCAAAGCGCCGGGCGTACCAGTCCCATTGATGAATTCCGTTATAGTCGCCGGTGAGTTTGCCAAAGATCCAGCGATTGCTTCTATCAATGTGCCATTCGGCAGGCGCATCGTCCGAATTACTCAGGGTGGGTTGGTCTTTAGGAGTTCCGAGCATGGTCCCGTGTTTCATTATCTGGCCATATCTCCCCCGGTAGTAGAACGTCACCACGCTGTCCCAGACAAGATCGCTGTCTCGGCGCGCTTTCGCTTGTAGATCCACTTCGAGGCCCTTCTCCAGCACCCGCCACGCGGAAACGCTCACGGAGAGGTCGAATCCTTCCGTAGCCTCTGGGATGCGGTGTAGCGTCAGCCGATTACGGACTTGCAGTGCGCCCCAGATCGGTAGCGGCCAAATGGGATGTGTAAGCATCACCATCAGCAGGCGGAATCCAGTGATATGCGGTAGGAGCAGTAAATTTGAGCTATTGGATGGAGACCTGCTTCCGGCAAGCTCACGGAGCGTTGCCAAAGCCAGAGACTCAAATTGAAAACCACGCCAAGTCACCGCCAGATTGGGGAACCCATGCCTTGCATCAAACCCGGGTGACGGTTGGAAGGCTTTCGCCATGTAGCGCAGTGCTGAAGGTGGCGCAGAGAAAGTCAACTTTCGCTTGCTCATTGATAATTCTCTCTAAGCTTTCCTGAAACGCCAACCCACCGAATATCCAGGGCGACTTAAGGTGGCGCTGGCCAGGAGATTGAACTAACAATCCTCCCCCGCAACATTATGTCAGCGTCGGCTTCGAGGCAAGTGCGCATGCGGCGGTTATTGGGTCGGCTGTGATCCATGACATCCGCCACCAACTGAAATTCCGGCCAGCGGCTGCATTTCAAATAGTCGGGCTCACACTACCGACCCGGAGCTGCCTCTGAAGCTCACACTGATCCAGTGGCCGCTTGCGCCAGCAGCAGACGTTCACGGCCCGCCGACATTGGCAGCGTTAGAACGATCAGGCACATTCAGTTGCCTTGCTTTTTTTGGCCTGCGGCTGGCAAGTAGGTGCCCCATTGCGCTGCTGTCTTCGTCTTGAACGTCAAACCTAAACCTGAAACGCGAACCGTCCCTCGCGGAACAGCTTCAGGCACGCATCGACAACTGCCGGGTCAAAAGCTGTTCCTCCCCCTCTTTCAATCTCCGCCAACGCGACGTCGATCCCCAGCGAAGGGCGATAAGGCCGGTGCGAAGCCATCGCTTCGAGCACGTCCGCAACCGCCAAAATTCGCGACCCCAGCAGGATTTCGTCCCCCTTGAGCCCCTGCGGGTATCCCGAACCGTCGAGCCTTTCGTGGTGCTGTAACACGATATTGGCGATGGGCCAGGGAAACTGAATTCCCTTCAGAATGTCATATCCAGCCTGCGCGTGGGCCTTGATGAGCATGAATTCGATGTCGGTGAGCTTGCCCGGTTTTGAGAGTATTTCTGCAGGGACTCGTATTTTCCCCAAATCATGAATTCCCGCAGCGAGTTGAATTCCGTGAATTTCGTCTTTCGGTAACCCCAGATCGCTAGCTATCGCAACTGCCAATTGGGCAACGCGCTTCTGATGGCCGGCCGTGTACGGGTCACGCATTTCCACGGTGTCGGCGATGGCCCGGATGGAGTCTTCCAGGCTCTTTCGAAGTATCTCCGCATGGTGCAGCTGTGCATCGGCCATGCTGTCGCGCTCGGCGCGGGTGCGCAGGGTCGTAATACCGAAGGCGAGGTCATCGGCGAGTTCCTCCAGAAGATGTACTTCGTCTCTGGTGAAGGCGTCGCGCTCGCGCCCGTAAAGCGTGAGCGCACCAAGGGTGCCGGAAGGTCCCTTCAGCGGCAGGGCGACACTCGATTGAAAGCCCTGCGCAAGTGCCGCAACGCGCCACGGGGACTTGTCGGAATCGTCCATCAGACTCTGGTGTACCTGCGTTGCGCCCGTCCGGATGGCCACGCCGGTAGGCCCGCGGCCTTGCTCGGCATCGGTCCAGGTCATGTGCATTGACCCCAGGTAGTCTTTGGTACTGCCGTACTGCGCGACGACGCGCACCCGTTTCTCCGGACTCTGCTCGGCGAATCCAACCCACGCCATGGTGTAGCCGCCGGCGTCCACGATAAGCCGGCAGACGGTATCGAGGAGCTCGGGTTCGCTGACCGCACCAATCAGCGCCGCGTTGCAGGCACTGAGCGTGCGCAGTGCCCGACTGGTCCGGGTGAGCGCGAGCTCGCCTGCCTTGCGCTCGGTGATGTCGCGTGCGGAGTTAAATAACACCGGTTTGCCCTCCAGTTCAAGAGGCCGGCCGGTGATTTCTACATCGAAAAGACTTCCGTCCCGGCGCCGATGCTGGGTTTGCAATATCGAACGGCGTTCAGCTGCCATCTGTTCTGCGATTTTCTTCTTCAATTCTTGCGCGGACCACTGCGCATCCCATAGCGATACGTTAGCGCCAATCAACTCTTCACGGGAGTATCCAAGCATCTGGCAGAACGAATCACTGACCTCCAGCACTTTTCCGTCAGTGTCGAGAATATGCACGCCGTCGCTGGCATTACGCAGAAATACCTCGTTCCGGTGGCTCTCTCGCGCCAACGCTTCTTCCGCGCGTTTGCGCTGCGATTCGCGGGCAAAGTTGTCGAGCGCGAAGCTGACATCCGCCGCCATTTCGACCAGCAGGTCGCGCGCCGATTCGTCAAAGGCGTTGACCCCGCCGGAATACAGAGTGAAAGCGCCAATGACAGCACCGTTTCTGTGCAACGGCAGCGAGGCTGACGCGGCGCAGCCATAGCGCACGGCGGGCTCATGCCAGGGAACGGTTACCGGGTCATTGAGGAAATCTTGGCACCAGAACGGATGGTTTTCCCGGATGGCAACACCGGTTGGGCCGCGCCCGAACGGGCTATCGATATCCGCCGAGATTTCAATATCTCGCAGGTACTCAACACCATCACCGAAACTGGCGGCCGGTCGTACCGTGAGGGTTTCGGCGTCAGTAAAACCTATCCAAGCCATCTTCATGCCGCCTAACTGCACCGCAGCGCGGCAGATTTGGGGAAACAGTTCTTCCTCGCTGGAACAGCGCGCGATCGCATGGTTACACTGACTGAGTGCAGCAAAAAGCGAGGCCTGCCGCTGGATTTTCGCGTCGGCCGCCCTGCGCTCGGTGACATCGCGTACCAATTTGACAACGATCCAGTGATCCTTTAGGCGCTGTGCGTGGTGCCGTAATTCGACCCATACCTGTGAGCCGTCCTTGCGCCGCCACAGCATTTCCAGCGGTTTTGCGTGCACGCCGCTGGTGATGACCATGTCGTAGGTGCGCTCAAGCTCTGCGCGCGGAATTGAAAGCACTGCCCAGGGATCGAGCGCAAGCAGCTCCTCGCGCGCATAGCCGAGCAGGGTGCAGGCGGTCGTATTGGCCTGAACGATGCGCATGGTGCTGCGGTTAACCAGGAAGATCGCATCGTCGCTTGCGTCCATCGCCGTATGGAAGAGATGCAAGTCGGCAGTGCGCGCCTGCAACTCTTGGTCCAGGATCAAGTTATGGTTCTTGAGAAAATCGCCATATGCTTTCAAGCGCAATAGATTGCGCACCCTTAAGCACAATTCAGCCTGGTCGACTGGTTTGGTTAGAAAATCTTCCGCTCCGGCATTGAGGCCAGCCACGCGGGCGTTATGGTCGATTTGCGCTGTCACCATGATGATCGGAATACTCGCGGTGACGGGGTTGGCTTTGAGTCTGCGGGCCACCTCGTAGCCATCCATGCCCGGCATCATGGCGTCGAGCAAAATCAAGTCCGGTGCGCGCTCGGCAATCGAGACGAGTGCCTCTTTGCCATTGGCGGCCGTGCGCGTGAGATAACCTTCAGGCTGCAGCATCTTTTCGAGCAGCTTGCTGTTCCAACTTTCGTCGTCGACGATGAGGATCGTGGCAGTGGGGTCGGTCATGGCGCTTGCGGGTTCCCGTTGTGACGTGACCTCCGTTGTAGTTAACGGAGACCTACGGATCGCCTAAGAACGTATCATCAGAATGAGAGGAGGTTGTTGATTGATCTCAAAGGCGCGGTCGTCAACCAATCACACGTTTGCCAATGACCGGTTGAGCGCGAGTTCATTTTTCCGACTGTGGACGCCCCACCAGGCTGCCCCGTTGCTCTTCGGGTGGATCGCCCCCCTCGGTTAGGTCGGTCAACCGCCATGGCGTATTCGTTCCTGAATGTCGGCTGTTGAGCGTGGACCGGACGCCCGGTGCGTCAACCTCCCTGACTCGCCAGCGTCTCTTGATGGCCGATCTGGGACAGCCATCTCATCTTGTTCAAGGCAGTTACATTTATTGCTGCATCGCACCGAACGCGATCGACTACGCAATACGAATACCCGAATAGTCACAATTGTTGCGTGTCTCAATGCCGCCCTAACCGCAGACCATGCTGTAGCTTTATCCGGATGCATCACCGCATTGCATATACGCCCGCCTTACCCAATTCTTCGTGCATTGTGTCGGGAGCCAGGTCCAGGCCGCCGGGCCACGCCACCGCGCCATCATCGACAAACACCTTATTGAAGAACGACGGGGTACGCAATGGCTCGAATACGCCGCAATCGCGTGCCAGGAGGCGTGCCATATCCACCAATCCCTGGGTGCCATCTACAAATTTCACTTCCAGCCTGAAGTCGGCGAGCGGCCGGACATCGAGTACCCGCCAGGGTGTGACGTGGGCTATTCCAGCGGCGCGATCGGATTGGGTGATTTCATCTGCTCGCATAATTTCCAGTCCTCAATCAATTCATTGCGGTGCGCTATTCCCCATTCCTCTACCAATACAGTCGCGCCCCGAGGAAGTCTTCCATTGATGATTTCGAGCGTTTCGATGCTCACCTGCGCCTCAAACTCGCCGTACTTCGCATGAAAGTGCGGTGGCGGGTGTTCATCCCAATACATCTTGATGATGATTCCGTAAAACGTGCTTAGCGTCGGCATTTCCTTTCCCTCCGGATCAGTCTAGCCTAGCTTGCGTACGAGTGCAAAGCGGTACGGGACTCATGGCACAATCAGGGTGATTGATGGTCCGCAATTTGCCGAGTCAAGCCGATGTAGGGAGTGGTCCGCGATATTCATCCGCACCTCGGACCATATGAGGCATGCTGGCACACCGTCGGTGTCGGGGAACGCGCATCGTGATCACGGACGCGGCCCGGCCTGAGCGCGCGCATTTGACCTGCGCCCGCTTACCTTCAGCCGAGGCCTGTGGCGCGCTCCAGCCGCACGGCGCAGACCTTGAACTCCGGAATGCGGGCGGTCGGATCGTAGGCAGGGTTCGTCAGCACGTTGGCTGCCGCTTCCCAGAAATGAAACGGGATGAACAAGACACCCGCGTCGACCCTGGTCCCCACTTTAGCCGGCAGCTCGATCGAACCGCGGCGCGAGGTCACTTTCACTCGATCGCCGTCCTTCACCTTGAACTTCTTCGCGTCGGCGCCGTTCATCTCCACGAAAGGTCCCGACACGAGGCCGTGCAGCCCCTTGCTGCGCCGGGTCATGGTGCCCGTATGGTAGTGCTCCAGCATGCGGCCCGTGGTCAGCACCACAGGGTAGGCGGCGTCGACCTCCTCCGCCGCCGGCTGGTACTCGACCGGATGGAACAGCCCCAGGCCGCGCGTGAACTTCTCGCGATGCAGGATAGGCGTTCCCGGGTGGCTTTCGTCGGGGCAGGGCCAGCAAAGCTGCTCGCTTGCCGCCAGCCGCGCATGCGAAATCCCGGCGTACTGCGGCGTGAGCGCGCGCATCTCGGCGTCCACCGCCGCACTCGAGGCGTAGTGCATCGGATAGCCGACGGCCGTTGCGATATCGCAGATGATTTCCCAGTCGCGCCGCGCCTGCCCGGGCGGGGGCACCACCGGCCGCGTCAGCTGCACGCGGCGCTCGGTATTGGCGTAGGTTCCGTCGCGCTCGGCGTACGACGACGCCGGCAGCACGACGTGCGCCAGCTTCGCGGTCTCGGTCAGAAAGATATCCTGAACCACGAGGAATTCGAGCTTCTCCAGCGCCTTGACCACGTGGGTGGAGTCCGCGTCGGAGAGCACGGGGTTCTCGCCCATGACGTACATCGCCTTGATCTTTCCCTCGAGCACCGCGGGAAACATCTGCGTCACCATCTGACCCGGCCGGTCCGGAAGACTGATGCCCCATGCCTTCTCGAACTTGGCGCGCGCGGCGGGATCGGCCACCTTCTGATAGCCCGAATACACGTCGGGCAGCGCGCCCATGTCGCAGGAGCCCTGCACGTTGTTCTGCCCGCGCAGGGGGTTGACGCCGGTGCCGGGCCGGCCGATGTGCCCGGTCAGCATGGCCAGATTCGCCAGCGAACGCACGTTGTCGACGCCGGTGGTGTGCTGGGTGATGCCCATCGAGTAGACGATGGACGCGCGCTCGGCCGTGGCGTAAAGGCGCGCCGCCTCGACGATCTGTGCGGCCGCGACCCCGGTGATCTGCGCCACGCGCTCCGGCGTATACCAGGCCACGCATTGTTCGACTGCGGCGTAGCCTTCGGTGCGCGCCGCGATGAACTCCGGTTTCGCCAGCCCGTCGCGGATGATGACGTGCATGAGCCCGTTGATCCAGGCCACGTCCGTGCCCGGCTTCTGCCGCGCCCAGACCGTCGCGATCTGACTCAACTGGATCTGGCGCGGGTCGAACAGCACGAGCTTGGCTCCGCGCGCGACCGCCTCGCGGATCTTGAGCCCAATGATCGGATGGTTCTCGGTGGTGTTGGAGCCCGTCACCAGGATGACATCGGCCAACAAAAAGTCATCGATGGGGTTGGTCATCGCGCCCGAACCGAAGGACAGCGCGAGGCCGGCGACGGTGGAGGAGTGGCACAGGCGCGCGCAGTGGTCCACGTTGTTGGTTCCCATCGCCGCGCGCACGAATTTCTGGAACACGTAGTTGTCTTCGTTGGTCACCTTGGCCGAAGCCAGGCCGGCGAAGGCGTCGCCGCGGTGCTTTTGGAACTCGCGCGCGATGACGTCGAGCGCCTCGTCCCAGCTGGCTTCGCGAAAACCGTCGGCGCCGCGGATGAGCGGGGTCTTGAGGCGCTCCGGGCTGGCGACGAATTCGAACGAGCCGAAGCGCCCCTTCACGCACAGGCGTCCGCGCGACACCGGCGCGTCGTGGTCGCCGCGCGCGCTCACCACCGTGTTGCCGCGCGCGCCCAGCATGATGCGGCAACCGGTGCCGCAGTAGGGGCATACGGTGGAGACTTCGCTCTCCGGCCGAAGGTAATTGCGCACGGTGAGCGCGCCGGTGGGGCAGCGCTCCACGCACTCGCCGCAGGACTCGCAGATGGATTCGCGGATCGGACCGCCGCCGAAGGGCTCGACCGCGCTGGCATAGCCGCGCTTCACCAGGTCGATCGCGCCCAGGTGCTGCACCTCGTCGCAGGCGCGTACGCACAGACCGCACAAAATACACTTGCGCATGTCGATCGCGTAGCAGGGATTCGAGTCGTCGATCTTCGCGCCGCGCTGCATCGGCCGCAGCACGCGCTCGCGGATTCCGAGGTGCTCGGCCACGGCCTGCAAGCCGCAATTTCCGCATTGGGCGCAGGTCAGGCAGTCCAGCGGGTGATCGGCGAGCAACAACTGCATGGTCCAGCGGCGCACATCCAGCAGCTCGGGGTCCTCGGTCGTGACCTTCATGCCCTCCGCGGCCGGGGTGGTGCAGGCGGTGGGCAGCCCGCGCATGCCGTCGACCTTGACGATGCACAGCCGGCAGGCGCCGTAGGGTTCGAGTTCGGGGTCGGCGCAGAGGGTTGGAACGTAGACCTCTGCGCTGCGGCAGGCGTCGAGCACGGTCGTGCCCGGTTCCACTTGGACCGCGCGGCCGTTGATCGTCAGGTTCAGCACGCTCATTCCTCCTCCCGTGAAACGACCGTCTTGCCGAAATCACAGCGCAGGCAACGCCCGGCCTCGCGGCGCGCATTGGCAGCACCGAGGGTCAGCTCCACTTCCTTGAACGTCTCCCGCCGGCGAATCGGTATCAGTTTGCGCACTGCGGTGCGCGGCGCGCTCGATGGCGCCGCCGCAGGGTCGAATGCCGTGTCGAGCACGCGCGGCGCATTCCACGGAAAGTGCACCGCCTTGCCCGGGTGCAGAAAATGCTCGATCGCCTCCGCCGCCCGCCGTCCGTGGGCGATCGCCTCGACCGCCGTCGCGGGACCGAGCACGGCATCGCCGCCGGCGAAGACGCCGGGAAGTTCCGTCGCGAGCGAGTAAAGATCGACATTGACCGTTCCGCGTTTCGACACCGCCGGCCCGCCGATCGGAACCACCGGTTTCTGGCCGATCGCGCGGATGATGGTCGCCGCCGGGATCTCGATGAAGTCACCCTCTATCGGCACCGGCCGCCTGCGACCGCTGTCGTCGAAGCCGGAGAGATGCATGCGCTGCAGCTTGAGCGCGGCCGCGGCCTTGCGGCCATTCTGGATCACCTCCACCGGCGCGAGCAGGAACTCGAACTTCACTCCCTCCTCCAAGGCCTCGGCGATCTCTTCCGGCTGCACCGGCATCTCCTCGCGCGTTCTGCGATACACGACCGTGACCTGGCCTGCGCCCAGGCGCAGCGCGGTGCGGGCGGCGTCGATCGCGGTGTTGCCGCCGCCCACCACCACCGCGTCGCCGCTCAAGCGATCGATTTCGCCCAGCGTCACCTTCTTCAGGAACTCGATGCCCGAGGCGACGCCGCGCGCCTCTTCGCCCGCAATGCCCATGGTCACGTCCGACCAGGCGCCGCTGCCGACGAAGACCGCGTCGTAGTCCTTGCGCAGGCGCGCGATGGAAGTCTTCTTCCCGACCGCGGCACCGCACACGATTTTCACACCCATGTCCGTGATGCGCCGGATATCGCGCGCGAGTTCGTCGCTCGGCAGGCGATAGGAGGGAATGCCATAGCGCAGCATCCCGCCGGGTTCGGGCATGGCCTCGAACACCGTGACTTC
>CAYNVY010000013.1:9940-37743 GCA_964400745.1 uncultured Enterobacteriaceae bacterium
TGCCATAGCGCAGCATCCCGCCGGGTTCGGGCATGGCCTCGAACACCGTGACTTCATGCCCCAGGCGGCGCAGAAAGTACGCGGCCGTGAGGCCCGCGGGTCCGGCGCCGACGACCGCGGTACGCCGCACTTCCTCGCTCGGCCGTTGCATCACCGGCACGCTGATGTGCGGCGAGGAATCGACCATGAAGCGCTTCACCGAGCGTATCGCCACCGGCGCATCCACCGCCTCGCGCCGGCAGCTCTGCTCGCACGGATGCGGGCAGACGCGCGCGCATACCGACGGGAAGGGATTGCGCTCCATGTGGCTGCGCAGCGCGTCGGCGCTGCGGCCTGCGGCCACCAGGGAGAGGTAGGCCGGAATGTCCACTTCGCTCGGACAGCGGTTGGAACAGGTGGCGACGAACAGTGGCTGGCACACCCCGGCCGGACAGCGCTTCTCGCGCACGTGCGCCAGGTATTCGTCGCGGAAATACTTGATCGTGGTGAGCACCGGGTTCGGCGCGGTCTGGCCCAGGCCGCACAGCGAGCCCCTTTGAATCGCCGCGCCCAGCGATTCGAGCTGCTCTATGCTCTGCTCGGTGCCGCGACCTTCGCAAATATCGTCGAGGATCAGCTTCATCTGGCGCGTGCCGAGGCGGCACGGGACGCATTTTCCGCACGACTCGTTCTGGGTGAAGGTCACGAAATAGCGCGCGAGGTCGACCATGCAGGTGGTGTCGTCCATGACGACGAGGCCGCCCGAGCCCATGATGGAACCTGCCTGTGCCAGCGACTCGTAGTCGATCGGCAGGTGCATCAGTTCCGCCGGGATGCAGCCGCCGGAAGGGCCGCCGGTCTGCGCCGCCTTGAAGCGCCCGCCGCCGGCGACCCCGCCGCCGACCCCGTACACCACGTCGCGCAGCGCCATGCCCATCGGGACTTCGATCAGACCGGGGCGGCTCACCTTGCCCGTGATGGCGAAGGTCTTGGTGCCGCGGCTCTTCTCGGTGCCGTAAGCGGCGAACCAGTCCGCACCTTCGCGCAGAATTCCGGGCAGATTGGCGAAGGTTTCGACGTTATTGATATTGGTGGGCTTGCCGAACAGGCCCTTGACCGCGGGAAACGGCGGGCGCGCCATCGGCATCCCGCGGCGCCCTTCAATGCTGGCGATGAGCGCGGTCTCCTCGCCGCAAACAAACGCCCCCGCGCCCTCCTTGATCACGAGGTCGAACGCGAAGCCGGTGCCGAGGATGTCCTCGCCCAGCAGCGACAGCGAGCGCATCTGCGTCATCGCCCCGCGCAGGCGCTCGATTGCGAGGGGATACTCCGCGCGGATGTAGATGTAGCCGTGATTTGCGCCGATGGCGTAGGCGGCGATGCACATCCCTTCGAGCACGGCGTGCGGATCGCCCTCGAGAACCGCGCGGTCCATGAAAGCGCCGGGGTCGCCCTCGTCCGCGTTGCAGATGAGGTACTTTTCCGATCCGGGCGAGGCGCGGCAGAATTTCCACTTCTGCGCCGTCGGAAACCCGCCGCCACCGCGGCCGCGCAGCCCAGAACGCAGAACTTCGTCGATCACATCCTCGGGCTGCATCGCCAGCGCGCGCCGCAGTCCCTCGTAACCGGCGCGAGCGAGGTAGTGGTCGACCCGCGTCGGGTCGATTAGGCCGCAGTTGCGCAGCGCAATGCGCACCTGCTGCTTCAGGAAAGGGTGGTCGAAGAGCCGGGGTATGCCGGGAACTTCCGCTTCGCCGAAGGTCCCCAGCGCGAGCCTCGCCGGGGGCGCCCCCTTCACGATGTGTTCACGCAGTATCGTTCGCACCATGTCCGTCGTCACGCCGGCGTAACACACGCGCGGCGAACCGGGAACTTCGATGTCGACCAGCGGTTCGGCGAAACACATGCCTATGCATCCGACCGGGACCACCTCTGCATCCAGCTTGAGGCGGCGCAGTTCGCGCCGGATTTCCTCGGTCAGAGCGCCGGCTCCCGCGGCAAGACCGCAGGTGGCGCTACCGATATGGATTATCGGTCGCTTGCCCGCATGCAGTGCGTCCCACTCCGACCTTGCGTTCTGGACCGCGGCTTCAAAACCCAACTTCGCCTGCTTCACCATGTTCGGCTGCTCCATGGTCAGCCCTTCGCCTTGACCGCGCGCGCCGGGCGCGCGCCCTTGCCCGCCTGGTCGATTTCGACCCTGAGCGAGGCCACACTGACACGACCGCTGACCTTGCCGTCGATCACCACCACCGGCGCTAGCGCGCACGCACCGAAGCAGGCGACGGTCTCCAGCGTGAATTGTCCGTCGGCGGTGGTGCGCCCCGCCTCCACCCCCAGTGACGCGCCGATTTCATCCATCAATTTGCCGCTGCCGCGCACGTGGCAGGCGGTGCCGCGGCAGACCGTGACGCGGTGCCGGCCGGGAGCCTCGTAGCGGAACTGGGCGTAAAAACTGGCCACACCCTCGACCAGCGCGGGCGGCACCGAGAGGTGGCGCGAGATGACCTGCATCGCGTCGCGCGGCAGATACCCCAGCGCTGCCTGCGCCGACTGCAGCATGGGGATCATCGACGACTGCGTAGGCGCAAACGCCGCCGTGGCACCTTCGAACCAGCGTTTGACTTCGGGAGCTAGCGGCGCCGGCGGCCCTCCCGGGCGGGGTTTGTTCGACCCGCCGGCTTTGAGCGCGCGCCCCTCGTTAACGATGGAAATGCGGCTTGCGGGCTTTTTCATGGAAGCACTCGAGTCTCTCTGCGAACGCGCCGGATGAAGAATTCAGACAGCAACGCACTGTCGCAGAAGTTGATTCCCCGCACATTGATGGAGATCAATAAGCACTACCCGGCGAACTGCCACGATAGTGCACCCCTCACGCACCGGTAAGCACGCGCAAAGGATTCCCGTTCAGCCGTTCGCGGAGGGACTTGCCGCTGAACCGCTCGCATCGAGCGTCGATGTCGGCATGCCCGGATGCACGTGCATTCCCCGGCACCTGCGCCTAGAATTGGAACTGCATTTTCTTTTGGAGGATCAAGTGAGCCAATTTGTAGAGAACTCCGTTCACTTTGCCGCAGAT
Organism: uncultured Enterobacteriaceae bacterium; assembly: GCA_964400745.1. Taxonomy (GTDB): domain Bacteria; phylum Pseudomonadota; class Gammaproteobacteria; order Burkholderiales; family SG8-39; genus 2-12-FULL-64-23. The sequence goes on from CAYNVY010000013.1 coordinate 12,999, forward strand.
TGCGTGAAGCAAGACGGACAATGCCGGGTCGCTCGAGAAAACATACTGTTTCTGGATGACGGAAAAGAGCTTGCCGCCGTCGACCGGCTGCAAAGGAAATGCGGACATGTCGTGATCATTCCCGATCTATCGTCCAAGGCAAAGGCATTGCTCTACCACACTAGCTGCGAACGCATGGCCGACGTGGTCGATCAGATATTTCAGGACAGCCTCGAATCGCCCGAGAGTCTGCCGCAATTCAATTCGGAAATGTCGGTAGGCGAACTACAGCGCCGGCGTATCGCCATTTCCTATGAAGATTGCAAGGCAAGGGTAAAGGGCTTCCGCTTCGAGGAGACCTCGCAGAAATAGCCGTGGGGCGATTGCCGGTCCGCAATCGACCTGGCGCCGCCACCCCGGGAAATGGTCCTTGAAGCTCATCCGCACCCTGAACCGTATCGAACGAGCCGGCGTACCGCCCGGGGCGGCGGGCGCGCGTTGAACACTCCCTCTCGCACGCGCGTCGCGATCATGGGCGCGGCCGGACGCGATTTCCATAATTTCAACGTCGTCTATCGCGACGACCCGGCGTTCGAAGTCGTCGCCTTCACCGCGGCGCAGATTCTCGGCATCGCCGGGCGCCGCTATCCCGCGGCGCTCGCCGGCCCGCTTTATCCGGACGGGATCGCGATCGTGCCTGAAGCGGAACTGGAAGCGCTGATCCGCGCGCGCAAAGTCGGGCAGGTCGTGTTCGCCTACAGCGACCTCGCCCATCCTGAGGTGATGCACCTCGCCTCGCGCGCGCTGGCCGCAGGCGCAGATTTCATCCTGCTCGGCCCGCAGCGCACCATGATCAAGGCGCGCAAGCCGGTGATCGCCGTCTCCGCCGTGCGCACCGGCTGCGGCAAGTCGCCGGTCAGCCGCTGGATCTCGCATGAACTCCGGCGCAGAGGCCTGCGCGCCGGCATCGTGCGCCACCCCATGCCTTACGGCGACCTCGCGCGCCAGCGCGTGCAGCGCTTCGCCGCGAGCGTCGACCTGGACCGTGCCGGCTGCACCGTCGAAGAACGCGAGGAATACGAACCGCATATTGCCGCGGGCAACGTGGTCTATGCCGGCGTGGATTACGCCGCCATCATCGAGCTCGCGGGGCACGAGTCCGACCTCATCCTGTGGGACGGCGGCAACAACGATTTTCCCTTCGTCCGCCCCGACCTGCACATCGTGCTGGTCGATCCTCTGCGGCTCGGGCACGAAACCGCCTACCACCCGGGCGAGACGGCGCTGCGCATGGCCGACATCGTGCTGGTGGCCAAGGCCGACGCGGCCGAAGCCGCGGCGGTGCGAGAATTGATAAGCGCAGTGCGCCGGGTGAACGCCACCGCGGCGGTCCTGTGCGGCTCCATGCCGGTGCGCCTGGACGACGCCGATGCGGTCCGGGGCAGGCGCGTCCTGGTGGTCGAAGACGGCCCCAGCATCACCCACGGCGGCATGGCGCACGGCGCCGGCTACGTCGCAGCGCTGCAGGCCGGGGCCGCGACGACGGTCGATCCGCGCGCATCCGCCGCGCCCGGCATCGCGGCCGTGTACGCGCAATACCCGCACATCGGGCCGGTGCTGCCCGCGATGGGCTATTCGCCGGCGCAGCTCGACGCGCTGCGCCGGACCATCAACGCCGCCGGCGCCGACGTGGTGGTCAGCGCAACACCGATAGACCTCGCGGCGTTGATCGCCATCGAAATCCCGGTGGTGCGCGCGCGCTACGAGTTCGTCGACGGCGAATCCGCAGGGCTCGCGGCGGAACTCGACCGCTTTTTGTCAGGGATATCAGCACGATGAGCACGCCCGACCCGCGCACGCACCGCCGCGCCATCGCGCTCATGATCGTCGCGCCGATTCTGTGGAGCGTCGCCGGCGTGGTCACGCGGCATCTGGAGTCGGCCGGACGCTGGGAAGTCACCTTCTGGCGCAGCCTGTTCGCCGCGATCTTCGTCGCAGCCGTGCTGCTCTTCACCCGCGGCGCCAAAGCCTGGGACGCAGTGCGCGCCACCGGCGGCTACGGCGTCCTCTCCGGTGCGATGTGGTCCATCATGTTCATCGCCTTCATGCTCGCGCTGATGACCACCACCACCGCGAACACGCTGATCGTCAACAGCATCTCGCCGCTGCTCACTGCGCTGCTGGCGCGCGCGGTGCTGCGCGATCCGATCGCGCCGCGCACCTGGGCGGCGATCGCGCTCGCCATGGCCGGCATGCTGTGGATGTTCGGCTCGGGTTTCGCCGGGGGCGAACCGCGCCACCTCGCCGGGATGCTGATCGCGCTCGCCGTGCCGCTGGCAGCGGCGGTGAACTTCGTCACGCTCAAACACGCCGGCCGTTCGGTCGACCTGATTCCGGCGGTGCTGCTGGGCGCGGTCTTCTCCGCCGCCATCACCCTGCCCTTCGCGCTGCCGTTCACGGCGAGCCTGAGCGACATCCTGCTGCTCGCCATGCTTGGCTGCCTGCAACTCGGCCTGCCCTGCATGCTGATGGTGCGCGCGAGCCCGCATTTGTCCGCACCGGAACTCTCGCTGCTGGCGATGCTCGAGGTGGTGCTCGGCCCGCTATGGGCTTGGCTGGGCGCGGGCGAGGCGCCGGCGCTGGCCACGCTCGCCGGCGGCTCTCTGGTGATTGCGGCACTGCTGATAAACGAACTAGCCGCGCTAGGCCTGCGCGTGCGCGCACGGCGAAACTAGCGGCGGCTTTACGGCACTCTTTCATGCACCTGCTGCGAATTTGCACGCCCGGATTTGATCAGGATCAATAGTTGCGAAGGTAGCCGCTACGCATTCCTGGTTCGGGCGATGTTAGAGAGTAAACTTTACCGCTCATAGAGGTTTCCAGGACTAATTGCACGCCCAAGATGCCGCGTGCGACAGCGCAGGAAAACAAGTCCATGAAAGCGGTACCGGCTGCAGCACGAGAAACACGCCTGATGCAGGGCAATCAGGCGATCGCCGAAGGCGCGATTTACGCCGGCGCGCGTTTCTACGCCGGCTACCCCATCACCCCCTCTTCCGAAATCGCCGACGAATGCGCCACGCGCATGCCCGCGCTAGGCGGCATGTACATCCAGATGGAAGACGAAATGGCCTCGATCGCGGCCGTCATCGGCGCTTCGCTCGCCGGGGCGAAAGCGTTCACCGCCACCAGCGGCCCCGGCTTCTCGCTGATGCAGGAGAACCTCGGGCTCGCGGTCATGGGCGAGGTGCCCTGCGTGGTGGTGGACGTGCAGCGCTCAGGGCCGAGTACCGGCCTCGCGACCAAGCCGGCGCAGTCGGACATCATGCAGATACGCTGGGGACGCCACGGCGACCAGTCGGTGATCGCGCTTTGCCCCGCCAGCGTGAGCGAATGCTTCACCCTCGCGGTGCAGGCCTTCAATTTCGCCGAACGCTTTCGCGTGCCGGTGATCCTGATGCCGGACGAGATCGTCGGCCACATGCGCGAGAACGTGGCGCTGCCGCTGCCCGGCGAAATCGAGATCGTGGAGCGCAAGGCGCCCAGCGGCAAGCCCGCCGCCTACCTGCCGTTCAAGCCGGATGCCGACGGCATCGCCCCGCTCGCGGCCTACGGCAGCGACTACGTGTTCCACGTCACCAGTTCCATGCACGGCACCGACGGCTACAGCAACAACGATCCGGCCAACGCCGCCTGGCGCGTGCGCCAACTGCATGAAAAAATCGAGCGCTATCGCGAGGACATCGTCCTGACCCGGTCTTACTACACCGAAGACATGGACGTGCTGATCGTCGCTTTCGGCGCGACCACCCGCGCCGGGCGCGTAGCGGCCTTGGAAGCGCGCGCGCAGGGGATCAGGGCCGCAGTGCTGCAACTGCAGACCATCTGGCCTTTCCCCGACAAGGAGATCGCCGCGCTGGGCAGGAACGCGCGCATGGTGGTGGTGCCGGAGATGAACTACAGCGGCCAGGTGGCGGGCGAAGTGCAGAAAGCGCTCGGGGCCGGGGCCGACATCCGCCGCGTCAACAAGTACAACGGGACCATCATCACGCCGCAGGACATCCTGGACACCATCAAGTTGGACGTCGGGAAACGGCCCGCTGCAGCAGAGAACGAAAGGACCTGAACGTGACCCACGCAACGGGACTCAAATACATGAAGCCGGGAGTGCTGCCGCACATGTGGTGCTCGGGCTGCGGCATCGGCGGCATGCTGGGCGCGCTCCTGCGCGCGTTCGAGGAACTGGGCTACGCCAACACCGACACCGTGGTCGTCACCGGCATCGGCTGCACCGGCAAGGCCGACGACTACCTGCTCACCAACGCCCTGCACACCACCCACGGGCGCGCGCTCGCCTACGCCACCGGCATCAAGGCGCACAAACCCAAGCTCAACGTCGTCGCCATCATGGGCGACGGGGACAGCGTCACCATCGGCGGCAACCATTTCATCCATGCGGCGCGGCGCAACATCGATGTCACCGCCATCGTGCTCAACAACCTCAACTACGGCATGACCGGCGGACAGGTCTCGGGCACGACGCCGGGCTGGGCCATCACCAGCACCACCACCTTCGGTAATCCGGAGCGCGAATTCGACATCTGCGCCCTGGCCGAAACCGCCGGCGCCAACTACGTCGCGCGCTGCACCCCGGACGCGGGCTGGGACATGAAGGAAATAATGAAGCAGGCGCTGGGCAGGAAGGGCTTCTCCCTGGTCGAGGTGATCAGCCCCTGTCCCACGCACTTCGGCCGCTACAACGAAATGAAGGAAACGCCCGAGATGCTGCAATGGCTCGCCGGCCGCGCGCTGCCGGTGGCGCGCTACCGCCAGCTGCCCGAGGCGGAACGCGGCAACCATTTCCCGGTAGGCACCCTGGTCGACAAGAGCGAACCCGATTTCAACACGCGCTACGACACGATACGCGCCCGGGCAGGCGTGATTGCGCAATGAACACGCAATCGAGCACGCAATTAAGCACGCATAGCGAAATCATCCTCGCCGGCACCGGCGGCCAGGGCTTGATCCTGTCGGGCATCATCCTCGCCGAAGCCGCGATCCTCGAAGGCAAGAACGTGGTGCAGACCCAGTCCTACGGCATCGCCAGCCGCGGCGGGCTGTCGCTGGCGGAGGTGATCGTCGACGCGGACGAAATCATTTTTCAGCAGGTGCGCAAGCCCGATTGCGTGCTCGCGCTGACCGAGGAAGCGGCGAAAAAGTACGAGTCTTGGGCCGCCAAAGGCGTGACTGTGCTCTACGACAGCACGCTCGCCGCCGCGCGCGAGGGGGCCAATTTCGTCGGACGCGACTTCACCCGCAGGGCGAGCGACCTCGGCAACGCGGGCAGCGTCAACATCCTCGCGCTCGCGACGGTCGCCGCGTTCACCCGCGTGGTGAAGATCGCGAGCCTGGAGCAGTTGTTGCGCAAGCGCTTTCGCGGCGCGGCGCTGGAACTGAATCTGAAATTGCTCGCCGTCGGAAGCGAGCTTGCAGGCGCGTGAACACCCGCGTCGAACAAGGCATATAGGAGCATGGCGGTGAACGGCGTGAAAGAACTTCAAGCAAACCGGCAGCCCAGGGTCGCTCCGTGCCAGGCGGCCTGTCCCGCGGGCATAGACGTGCCGCGCTATGTGCGCCAGGTCGCGCAAGGTCAGTTCAGCGAGGCCCTGGCGACCGTGCGTGAGCGCATTCCCTTCCCCCTGGTCTGCGGCTACGCCTGCTTTCATCCGTGCGAAGCGAAATGCGGCCGCGCCCAATACGAGGGGCCGGTGGCGATCCGCATGTTGAAGCGCGTCGCGGCGGAACTCGGTTCGAACGTCGCCGTGCCGGCGGCACTGGCGCGCAGCGGCAAGAAAGTGGCCATCATCGGCTCGGGGCCCTGCGGCCTGACGGCGGCCTATTACCTGGCGCTGCTCGGGCATGAAGTGACGGTGATCGAAGCGCTGGAACGCACCGGCGGCATGCTGCGCTACGGCATTCCCGCCTACCGCCTGCCCGACGAGGTCATCGACGCCGACATCGCACTCATAGAGCAGTGCGGCGTGAAGATCGAAACCGGCCGGCGCGTCGCCTCGGCCGAGTCCCTGCTGGAGCAGGGCTACGACGCGGTGTTCATCGCCTCCGGCGCCTGGCGTCCTTCGAGCATGGGTATTCTGGGCGAAGACCGGGCTGAAATGATCAAAGGCATCGTCTTTCTCGAAGCCGTTAACGCGGGCGCGCCGCCCGCGATCGGCGCGAAAGTCGTCGTCGTCGGCGGTGGCGACACCGCCATCGACGCTGCGCGCGTGAGCCGGCGTCTCGGCGCCGAGGTGGTGCTGGTCTATCGCCGCACGCGCGCCGAAATGCCGGCGAGCGAAGAGGAAGTCGAAGCCGCGATCGAAGAAGGCGTGCAGATGGAATTCCTCACCGCGCCCCTGGAAATCGAGCAGGGCGCGGTAAGCTGCATACGCATGGCCCTGGGCGCGGCCGACGCGAGCGGCAGGCCGCGGCCGGAACCGGTGCAGGGCAGCGAGTTCAAGATGATCGCCGACAGCGTGATCATGGCCATCGGCCAGGAAGTCGAAGCGCCGGCGCTGGGCGTGGTGCGCGCGCGCAACGGCGTCGTCCAAACCGATCCGGACAGCCTGGCCACCTCGGTCGAAGGCATCTTCGCCGGCGGCGACGCCGCCACGGGGCCCGCTTCCATCATCGACGCCATTGCGCAGGGGCGCAGGGCCGGCAGCGGCATCGACCGCTTCCTCGGCGGCAGCGGTGATCTGGAGCGCTTCGCCACGGCCAGCGAGCCGGCCGAGCCGGCCCCGTCCGCAGGGCGCGGCAGCGAGCGCAAGCAATGGGACATTCTTCCCGCGCAGCCGCGCATCCAGAGCTTTGCGCTGGTGGAAAAAGCCTACGACCGGGACACGGCCATGCGCGAAGCAGGCCGCTGCCTCTCCTGCGACCTGCTCGCGTACGGCGTGCAGGTGGACGCCGCCTTGTGCAAGGACTGTGGCTACTGCAAACAGGTATGCGGTCTGGATGTATTCACGCGCTCGGACGAGTTCAACGCCAGCGGCTATCGCCCCTACATCGCGGCGAATCCGCAAAACTGCATCGGCTGCCTGCGCTGCATCTACATCTGCCCCGACTTCGCCGTCAGCGTGGGCAATCGGCGCGAACCCGGACAAACGCGCGCATAGACGCGGCGCAAGACCGGGCAGCGCTCAATTGCCTGCCGTCGACTTTTTTGCTCGTGCCAGACTGGATTCAACCGACTCCAGCAACTGGTCGCGCGTCACCGGCTTGGTCATATAGTCCGCCACCCCCATCCCCCCGGCCTTGACCAGGGTATCGCTGTCGCCGCGGCCGGAAAGGAGAATAACGGGGATAGCGGCGGTGCTCTCTTCGGCCTTGAGCAGCGACAATAGTTCGAAGCCGTCGAGGAACGGCATGTCGATGTCGGAAATGATCAGATCAGGCGGATCGGCAAGCAGGGCGCGGCCGCCGGCGACACCGTCTTCCGCGACTTCTACTTTGTAACCTCTTGCCGAAAGGTGACGCTGAAGCAAGTCCCGATAAAGGGGGTCGTCTTCGATGATAAGGATGCGTGCTTTGACTTCGTCTTGCATTGTCTTCCGCGGACCGTCCATTTGATGCGCAGATGCGCCCACATAGTCTACGTTATTTCTCCGAGGTGGAGTTCGGCGACCGACTTCAGGCATTCGGGCCTATCAGTCGCCCAGGGCCGCCTTCATGATGTGGAAGAGTTCGGTGTTGTGGTGCAAACCCGATAGCCTGGCCGAACCCGGCCCCGAACCAAACGCCATCAGCGGCGAGGCCGTATGGGTCTGGCTTGCCCAGGCGACGCGATAGTACGGCCGCAATACGAATGCCAGGGAGTGCAGAGTGGCCGAAGCGTAATTCTTCGGATCGAGCTTGTTGATGGCATCGTCGGCGACCACTTTCGCCTCCTGCGCGGTGATCTCGACGCCCAGGTGTCGCTTCACCGCATCCTGGATCTTCTCCGGGCCCGGATTCTTGCCCAACTCCGCAACCAGCAATTCGAGCGAGATCGCCGCTTTTTGCATCAGGGCCAGATCGATTCCGACGTACTCTTTGCTGGTCTTGCTGTGGCCGATCAGAGCCATGCCGCCGGTCTCGTGATCGGCGGTCACGATGATCAAAGTGCGCGGGTTCCGCTTCTGAAACTCCAGCGCAACGCCCACCGCCTCATCGAATGCCAGCACATCCCGGATCAGGGCCGGAGCATCGTTGCGATGGCCGGCATGGTCGATTCGCCCCCCCTCGATCATGGCAAAGAATCCATTCGGGTTGCGCGACAGGACTTCGAGCGTTTTGCCCGCCATTTGGGCAAGACTGGGTTCCCGGGTCCTGGCGCGATCGATTTCGTAGGCCATGTTGCCGGCATTGAACAGCCCGAGGATCCTGGGACTGTCCGCCTTCTCCAATTCGGCGGCAGTCGTCATCGCGGCATAGCCGGCGGCACGCGCTTCGCTCACAAGATCCCGTCCGTCCTTGCGGCTTCCGCCCTTGGCCTGCGGCAAGAAGAACTGCCCGCGGCCGCCCATCAGGACATCCACCCCCAGTCTCAGTTCCTGGTCCGCCACGGCGGCCTCGTCGCTACGGTGTTCGACATGGGCGGCGAAGGAGGCCGGGGTGGCGTCCGTGATACCGGAGGTGGTGACCAGGCCAGTGGCCATCCCCCTGTCCTTGGCGATTTCAAGGATGGTCTTGCACGGGCTCTTGCCGTCCGTGCCCATGCCCACTGCGCGAGCCGGCACCTTGACGCCGCAGGCGATCTGGGTCGCGGCCGCCGCGGACTCGGTGACCGTGGAGTCCGCCGTATCGTTGACGATATAACCCGTACTGCCGCTCTGCATCACCCGCGCCATTTGCAGATCTTTGCCGAGAGCGCGGGAGCTGTAGAGCCAGGCCGCGCCGAACTGCGAGGGGCCCATGCCGTCGCCTATGAGCAGAACGATGTTCTTCGCCTGCCTCTCATTTCCGCTCGTCGGCAGACCGGCACAGCCCCACAGCGTGGACAGGAGCAAGCCCAGGACAAGCAGGAGAACCCGGCTTCGAGATTGAAATCGCGCACGCATGCACATCTCCTGTCGAACTCGTCCGAAATACCCCCCGGGCGTCGGCGAGGCGGGCGCGAGGCGCGCCGTGGCCTGATTCAAATGGCCGTCGGCGCTCTCGCGGCCTTCCTGATCGGCCGCCTCAGGTAATCGGCGCCATCACAACACCCCGGGCGGGAACATCCGCGGCAGGAACAGCGAAAACGTCGGCCAGAATATGACCAGCCCGAGCACCGCGAGCATGGGCAGCAGCATGATGAAAGTGTCCTTGAGCGCGACGCGCATGCGGATCCCGGCCACCGCGCAGGAGATCATCAGGCACATGCCGTAGGGCGGCGTCACCAGGCCGAAGGCGAGCGACACGATGCCTATCATGGCGAAGTGGATCGGGTCCATGCCCACCGTCTTGGTCAGCGGCTCCAGGATGGTGCCGACGATGATGATGGCGGGAATCGCGTCCAGAAAACACCCCACCACCAGGAACACCACGGAGATGAAGATGCCGGTCTCGGTCAGGCTCATGCCCCAGGTCGATACGCCGGCGAGCAGGGCCTTCGGGATCTGGTAGTAGGCGAGCAGCCAGCCGAAGGCCGAGGCCGTGCCGACGCAGAAAAGCGCGACGCCGGCGAGCTTACCGGTGTCGAGAAAGGCGCTGTTCAGCGCTTTCAGGTCCATCTCGCGATAGACGAATATCGACAGCGCACCGGCGTAGAGCACCGCGATGCAGGCGGATTCTGTGGCGGTGAACCAGCCGAAAATCTTGCCGCCGATGATGATCACCGGTGTCATCAGCGCCGGCAGCGACACGCCGACCGCCTTCACCACCTCGATCATGGTCGCGCGCGGATAAGTCGGATAGCCGCGGGCCTTGGCGTAGACGTGCACCGTGGCCATCTGCACCAGTCCGATGGCGAGCCCGGGCACGATGCCGGCGAGAAACAATTCGCCGATGGACACCGTCAGCAGCCCGCCCCAGACGATCATCAGAATGGAGGGCGGGATGATCACCGCCAGCACCGCCGAAACCGCCGTGATCGCCACCGAGAACGACAGGTCGTAGCCCTCCTTGGTCTGGGCGTCGATGAAGAGCTTGGACTGGCTCGCCGCGTCGGCCGTGGATGAACCCGAGATGCCGGCGAAGAAAATGGAGAGCACGACGTTGATCTGCGCCAGGCCCCCGGGGAAGTGCCCCACGAGCGAACGCGACAGGCGCACCAGGCGGTCCGTGATGCCGCCCACGCCCATCAGGTTCGCGGTCAGCAGAAAGAAGGGCACCGCGAGAAGGATGAAGGAATTGTAGGAGTTGAAAGTTTCCTGCACCAGGGTCATCGGCGACAGGCGCTCCTCCAGCACCAGCGCCGGCAGGCAGGCGAGGCCGATCGCCACCGCCACCGGCACACGCAGCGCGAGCAGGGTGAAAAACAAACCGAACAGGATGAGACTCGCTTCCCCCGGCGAGAACAGCGCGCCGGACATCATGACGCCAGCCCCGAGAATATGCGCGCGTCGTCGTACAGATGCTCGGCCTGGAACACGACCCAGGTAAATCCCGCCAGCGGCCAGGCGAGGTGGATCATCCACAAGGGCAATTCGGCCAGTTCCGAAATGCGGTTGCGCGCCTCCCAGGTGAACTCCCAGCCCCACCAGACGAACACCAGCGCGAACGCCATGATGAACAGGCCGGATACGAACTTGAGCGCGGCAGTCTTGCGCCGGCTCATTTCAGGCCAGACATCGACCTCGAAGTGAGTGCACTCGCGCACGCCTATCATCGCGCCTATCATGATCGACCAGACGAACATGAAACGCGCCATCTCCTCGGTCCAGATGTAGGCCGGAATCAGCGGGATGGTGCGCGAGAAAATCTGCATGCTGACCGGGATGATCAGGACTGCGATCGACGCGACCAGGATCCACGACAGCAGTTGCGCGTACCACCGGTTAAATGTTCGGAAGGCGTTCATATGTGTATGGGGAGGCGGTGCAGTGCACCGCCGTTTCCTTTCAGGAGTTTGCTATTACTTGATCGCGTTGATGCGCGCGAAAATGGCGTCGGCGCCGATTTCCTTGGCGTAGGCGGCCAGCACGGGAGCCATGGACTGCTGCAGCTTGTCGCGCTCCTCGAACTTGACCTGCTTCAGCTTGCCGCCCTTTTCCAGCCGGTCGAGGATCTCGGTATCGCTGCTCGATTCGAGCTGGCGCTCCCAGTTGCCCGCCTCGGCGCCGGCCTTGCGTATCGCCGCCTGCAGATCGGCCGGCAGCTTCTTCAGGGTCTTGCCCGAGAAACAGATCGGCCGGATGCTGATCGCGTGCCGGGTCAGGATGAGGTTGGGCGCGACTTCGTAGAATTTCATCTGCTCGACCCCGGCCGCCTCGTTGTCTCCGGCCGCGATGACGCCGTTCTGGATCGCGTTGTAGACCTCGTTGTAGGCGATCACCGTGGGCGCCATGCCCGCGGCGGAGAAAGTGCGGCTCCAGATCGGCGCGCCCTGCACCCGGACCTTGAGGGCTTTGATCTCGGCCATGTTGCGCACCGGCTTGTTGACGAAAATGTTGCGCACGCCGCCGCCGCCGTAGCCGATCAGGTGCACGTCGGCCTTCTCCGCGATTTCATCGGCGATGGGCTTCAACACGTCTTGCGCGATCACCTTGTTCATCTGGTCGTGGTCGCGGAACACGAAGGGCGCGTCGATGAAGGGCGCCGCCTTGGAAAAAGTCGACATGTGCGCCGGCGAGACCACGGCGTAGTCGACCGCCCTGCCCTGGGCCATGTATTCGAAATACTGCTTTTCCAGGCCCAGCTCCGAATTCTTGTGCAGCACGAAGTTAATCGGTTTGCCGTAATACTTCTTCACCAGCTCCTCGAATTTCATCAGTCCTTTGGTGAACGGATGATCGTCGCCGAATTGCGACGCGCCGTGCAGCGTGACCACCTGGGCGTTCGCCGGAAGCGCGAACGCGGCCGCGACCACGGCCCCGGCGATGCTGGAAATAAAGTTTCTGCGTTTCATGTTCTCTCCTTTGTTGGGTAATTTTCGGTTGTCACACTTGCTGCCTGCGGTAATTCGTCCATTCCCGGTTCGCCACCGCCAAACGCGGCGCTCCGCTCATTTCTACTTCGCTTTCTTCTCCGGCTGTTTCGCCGATTTTTTCACCGGCTTCACGGCCGACTTCTTGGCCGGCCGCTTCGCCGCCTTCGCTTTCGGCAAAGGCGCCGGGTTTGGCACGGCCTCGACATGGGTAAACGCGCCGCCCTGGTAAAGATCGCCGATCGGGTGGCCCGCCTTTTCCTGCGCGAGGACTGCCTTCGCGAACACTTCCGAATTGTCGCGCGGCCTGTATCCCAGGCGGCGGGCGTTCGAATTGTCGTACCAGCTGCGCTTGTTCGCGGACACGCCGTAGACGATTTCCAGGCGAATGTCCGGATGCTCTATGCCTATTGTAACCAGTTGCGCCAGGTCGCGCGGCGAGAGCCAGATCGACAGCCGCCGCTTGTCTATCGGCGCCGGGTTGACGTTGCCGATGCGTATCAGAAACACCTGCATGCCGTATTTGTCCGAGTACATGCTGCCCAGGGCCTCGCCGAACACCTTGGACACGCCGTAGCGCCCGTCGGGCTTGATGTAGACGCGGTGGTCTATGGTCTTCCTGCGCGGGTAAAAACCCACGGCGTGATTCGACGTCGCGAACAGGATGCGCTTCACCTTGTTCCGGCGCGCCGCCTCGAACACGTTGTAGCAGCCGACGATGTTGGCGCTGAGGATGCCCTCCCACGGGCCCTCGACCGAATAGCCGCCGAGGTGGACGATGGCGTCCACGCCCCTGGTGATGCGCAGCGCGTCGGCCATGTTGGAAATGTCGGCGCGCGCGAATTTCTCTCCCTTGACCGGTTTCAGCGGCCGCACGTCCGACAGGCGCAGATTGTATCTTCCCGCGAGCTCGCGCCGCAGGTGGCTGGCGACGTCGCCCGAGGCGCCGGTAATCAATATGGTTTTCATGCCTTGATTCTCTCCTTTCTGGTCCATTTCAGCGCGTTGACCGCGCCCTTGGGCACGCGCCCGTTGATGATGTCGGCGGCCTGCGCCACCGTCTCCAGCGATTGATGCTCTATCGATTCCGGGGTCAATCCGGCCACGTGCGGCGTCGCGATCACTTTCGGATGGCGCGCGAGTTCGGGGCTGGGCGTCTGGTCCGGCGCGCGGCCCACGTCCAGGGCGGCACCGCCGAGGCGGCCGGAGTCCAGCGCGTCGAGCAGCGCTCGCTCGTCCACCAGGTTGCCGCGCGAGGCGTTGACGAAGAAAGCGCCGGGCTTCATCTGGGCGAACGCCTTCGCGTTCATCAGGTTCTCGGTCGCCTCATTGGCCACCGCGAGGCAGACAACGTAATCGGACTGCGCGAGCAGTTCGGGCAGCCCGACTTGAATCAGCGCCGCGTGATCCATCCTGGCATACGGGTCCGATACCAGCACGCGCATGCCCATGGCCAGACCCAGATCGCACTGATAGCGCCCGACCTGGCCGTAGCCGATCACGCCCAGCGTGGCGCCGCGCAACTGACGCCCCATGGGCGGGACCGGCCGGGTGCCCGCGTGGTAGGTGGTGTTCGAGTCGGCGAAGTCCCGGCCCAGGGCGATCATCGCGCCGATGTTCCACTCCGCCACCGAGGCGATGAAACCCGCGCTCGCCTGGGTCACGAGGATGCCAAAATCACTCGCCACCGGAACGTCGACGTTGCGGATATCGATGGCACAGCGCGAGAACGCGACCAGGTCGGGCACGTTGCGGAACAACTCTGCTTCCCCCGGTGTCTGGCGGTAGGAAACGATGATTTCGCAGCCGCGCGCAGCCTCGATCAACTCCTGCGTGGACAGTTCGCGCCCGGCCTGATTGAAGCGCACCTCGCCCAACGCTTTGAGTCCCGCGATCGCCTTGTCGCCGTAGAAGTTCTTCAGCGCTTCGGGCGGATGGGTCAGGAATATCTTGGCCATCTACTGTCTCAAGCCTTGTCCAGACCCGGCATGGAGAATCCCGCCTGCTTGAGTTCGGCGATCAGCGCCGCCGATTGCTCCGCATTCACTTCCACCAAGGGCGGTCGCACCGTGCCCCAGGCCGCATGCCCGCTCCAGTGCGCGATGGCGTACTTCATTGCCGGGATCATGGGGTATTTCTGGAAGATGTTGCGTATCTTGTCCAGGCCCGCCTGCAAGGCATCGGCTTCGGCCGTTTGCCAATTGGCGTACAGATTGTGGATCGCCGCCGGATTGACGTTGGCGGTGGCGCTGATGCAGCCCTTGCCGCCTGAGCGCATGCCGGCGAGCAGGAAGGTCTCGCTGCCGGGGAACACGTCGAAGCCCTCCTTGGCAAAGGCGTCCAGCGTCGACTTGGTGTTGTTCCAATCGCCGGACGAGTCCTTGGTGCCGGCGATGTTCTTCGGATAAGCCTTGAGCAGGCGCTCTATCAGCTTCAGGCTGATCGGCACCTGGGTCACCTGCGGGATGTGATACAGGTAGATCTGCAGGCGCGCGTCGCCGACGCGCTCGACGATTTCGGCGTAGTTGCGGAACAAGCCCTCGTCCGACACGCCTTTGTAATAGAACGGCGGCAGCATCAGCGCGCCGGCGCAACCGAGTTTCACCGCGTGCGCGGTGAGTTTGACCGAGTCGGTCAGCGCGCAGCAGCCGGTGCCGGGCATCATGCGCGAGGCCGGTATGCCGGCTTCGACCAGCTTCTCCAGCAATTCCATGCGCTCGTCCGTGGCGAGCGAGTTCGCCTCGGAGTTGGTGCCGAACACGGCGAGGCCGACGTTGTTCGCGACCAGCCATTTGCACTGGCGCACGAAGCGCCCGGTGTCGGGGGTGAGGTCGGCTTTGAACGGGGTGACGACGGGGGAGAGTACTCCGGTGATGCGTTGGGCCATGCTCAATTCTCCAGTTTGCGTTGTAAGGTTGTAATCGTGGCGAGAGTGCTACTGCGCCCCTCACCCTGGCCCTCTCCCCGTCCCACAGGGACTCGCTTCGGTCGCTTGCGGGGAGAGGGAATACTCGCTGCTCAGGCTTTTCTCAGGAAATCGAAATCGCAGCCGTCCTCGGCCTGCAGCACGCTGTTCATGAACAGCTTGGCGTAGCCTCGCTCAGCCGCGATTTCGCGCGGCCGATATGCCGCGCGGCGGCGCGCGAGTTCCGCCTCGTCCACCAGAAGTTCCAGTTTGCGTCCGGACACCGACAGGCGGATGCGATCGCCGCTCTTCACCAGCGCGAGCGGTCCGCCGACGGCGGCTTCGGGCGAGACATGCAGCACGATGGCGCCGAACGCAGTGCCGCTCATGCGCGCGTCCGATATGCGCACCATGTCCTTGACACCGGCGCGCGAGAGCTTGGTCGGGATCGGCAGGTATCCGGCCTCGGGCATGGCGTAGCCGCCCTTGGGCCCGCCGTTTTGAAGCACCAGGAAATCGTCTGCGGTAACGTCCAGGTCGGGCGCATCGATGCGCGCGGCGAGATCGTCCAGCGACTCGAACACCACCGCCCGGCCTTCGCGCTCAAACAGCTTCGGGTCGGCCGCCGACTGTTTGATCAGCGCACCGTTGGGCGCGAGATTGCCGCGCAGCACGGCGAGGCCGCCCTGCGGATAGATCGGATTGGCGCGGGTCCGGATCACGTCCTGCGGGAAAGGGGCCACCGCGCCGTCCAGTTCCTCGCCCAGCGTGCGCCCGGTGACGGTCATCGCGTTTAGGTGCAGCAGGGGCTTCAGCTCGCGCAAGAGCGCCGGCATGCCGCCCGCCTTGTGAAAATCCTCCATGTAATAGAGCCCCGAGGGTTTCAGGTCGACCAGCACCGGCGTCTCGCGCCCAAGCGCGTCCAGGCGGTCCAGATCGAGCCGGATGCCCAGGCGTCCGGCTATCGCGGTAAGGTGGATGATGCCGTGGGTGGAACCGCCGATCGCGAGCAGCACGCGCAGCGCGTTCTCGAACGCGGCGGCGGTCATGATGCGCGCCGGCGTGAGTTGCGACGCGCCCATCTGCACCGCGACGGCGCCGCTCTTCTCGGCGATACGGATGCGATCCGCGGTCACGGCGGGCGGTGTCGCACCGCCGGGCAGCATCATGCCCAGCCCTTCGACGACGCAGGCCATGGTGCTGGCCGTGCCCATCACCGAACAGGTGCCGACGCTCGCCACCAGCTGGTTGTTCACGCGCGCCACTTCCGCCTCGTCGATCTCCTGCGCGCGAAAGCGCCCCCAGTAGCGGCGGCAATCGGTGCAGGCGCCGACGCGCACGCCGTCGTGCGAGCCGGTCAGCATCGCGCCCGTCACGAGCTGGATCGCGGGCAGGCCGGCGGAGGCCGCACCCATCAGCAGCGCCGGCACGGTCTTGTCGCAGCCGCCTATCAGCACCACCGCGTCCATCGGCTGGGCGCGAACCATTTCCTCCACGTCCATCGACATCAGGTTGCGCAGGAACATCGAGGTGGGCGAAGCAAAGCTCTCGTGGATCGAGATGACGGGGAAATCCATGGGCAGGCCGCCGGCGAGCATCACGCCGCGCTTGACCGCCTCCACGAGCTGCGCGCTGTTGCCGTGGCAGGGATTGAACGCGCTGCCGGTGTCGACGATGCCGACGATGCGCCGGTCCAGCGCGTCGTCGGTGTAACCGGCGCCCTTGATGAAGGCCTTGCGCAGAAACATCGAGAAACCGCTGTCGCCGTAGGTGGTGAGTCCCTTGTGCAGTCCCTTTGGTTTTTCGCTCATGGCCTGGCCTCCGTCTGGTTGCGCAGTGCAACCTGCGCTTGCAAGTTGATAGGATTATTGATAATCTGGCCGGCAGTTTAAGCGATAAACGGCGCGGAGACAAGGTGCACACGACAACGGAAACGCATGCGGACACGACGGCGCCCGAGCGCGAAAGACGCAAGCGCGCGGCCGATACGCAGCCGGTGCAGGACATCGTGCACCGCATCGAGGAGGACATCGTGTTTCGCGCCTACCACCCGCGCGAGCGCCTGGTCGAGGACGAACTGATGCAGCGCTTCCAGGCGAAGCGCCACATCGTGCGCCAGGCGCTGGTCGAACTCGAGCGCGACGGCCTGGTACTGCGCAAACCGAACAGCGGCGCCCAGGTCCGCGCCCTCACCGCGAAGGAAGCGACGGAACTGTATGCGGTGCGGGAGATTCTCGAAACCAACTGCGTCAAGCTGATCGCGCTGCCGGTGGATGCGCGCCGGCTTGCGCCGATCGAGAAGATCCAGCGCGAGCACGCCGCGGCGATCAAGAGCAACGACGTGCGCGCCGTGTTCCGCGCCAACCTCGCATTTCACGCCGCGGTGTTCCAGCTTTGCGCGAACGACGCCCTGATCGACGCGATTGCCGATTTCGCGCGGCGCACGCATCCGGTGCGCCTGACCACTCTGGTCACGCAGGAATACCTGGAACAGGCGCGCAGCCAGCACGATGAAATCCTGCACGCCCTGCGCGATGGCGACCGCGCGCGGCTCGTCACCCTGAGCGCGCGGCACCTCAAACCGTCGCGCGAGGCTTACCTGCGCACCATAGAACACCTCAACTGATTCTTGCCACTTTAACGCAGTAGAAAAGGAGAGACCTCCATGTTCAAGAAAGCCGTATGTGCACTAGCCGCGTGTCTGAGCGTTGCGTTCGCAACCAACGCATTGGCTCAGGGAAAGCCGGCCGCGACCGACTATCCGCGGAAACCGATCAATACGCTGATGGGCTTTGCGCCGGGCGGGGGCAGCGATGTGATGCTCTCCATGGTCAGGTCGCAGGTCGAAAAGCTGCTGAAGACCACCCTGGTCCCGGTGTACAAACCCGGGGCGGGCAGCGACATCGCGGCCACCGAGCTCGCCATGTCCAAGCCAGACGGCTACACGGTGTTCGTCTCCTGCACGCCGATGATCCCGATCAACACCTACGTGCGCGAAACCGCCTACAAGACCTCCGACCTCGCGTTTGTGGCCAACGTGGTCACCGACCCCGGCGTACTCGCGGTGCGCGCGGAAAGCCCCTACAAGACGATGGCCGACCTGATCAAAGCCTCCAAGGAAAAGCCGGGTACGCTCAGTGTCGGCGTCGCCTCGGCGCCGGGAGACGACTGGTTCGCCATGCACATGTTCCAGGAGGCGGCCGGCGTCAAGGTCAATATCGTCCCCTTCCCGGGGGACGGCCCGTCCTGGCAGGCGGCCCTGGCCGGCCACGTCGACGCCACCTCCAATAACCTGGGCGTCATCTATCCGCAGGTGCGGGCGGGCAAACTCAGAATCCTCGCCATCATGACCGACAAGCGCTCCCCCATCGTTCCCGAGGTTCCCACCTTCAAGGAACTGGGATACAACTTCGCCAGCGGCTCGGCGCGCGGATTCTCCATGCCCAAGAACACGCCCAAGCCCGTGATCGACATGTTCGCCAACGCGGTCAAACAGGTGATGAGCACCGACGAGTTCAAGGCGAACGCGCTGGCGACGGCCTTCCCCTCCGATTACATGGGGCCTGAAGAATATGCCTCCTATATGAAGAAACTCGACGGCGAATACCGCGTCCTGTGGGACAAGTACGGCAAATCGGCCGAAGCCACCGCACCCGCCCCTGCCCCCGCACCGAAAAAGTAGTTTCTTCCGCACCGGCGGGAAGGGCCGTTGCGGCCTTTCCCGTTTGCAGCTTCGCCGGTGACCGTTGTTCCATCCACAACCGCAGCAAGGGCCGGCCGGGCAATGCCTGGCTCCGCGTCCTGTCGGAGCGCTCCAACATCGGCTAACGAGGTGCGTAGATGAAAATCGGTTCTATCGTTTTCGCGGGACTGATGCTCGGCGTCGGTCTGGTTTATGAAACCATGGCGCTGAACATGCCGCGGGGCAGCCTTGCCTATCCGGGGCCGGGGCTGTTTCCGATGATCATAGGCGTATTCATGATCGTGACCGCGCTGGGATGCCTGCTGCGGGAAATTTTCCCCCGCAAGGGCGGCACAAATCCGGTGCAAGCCATCCTGCCGAAGGAGGCCGCCGCCGAACCGGAAGAGCGCAACGTCATGAAGACTTTCCAGTTGACGCTGCTCATGATCGGCTACACCTTCGTGCTCAAACCGCTGGGCTTTCCGATCGCCATCTGTATTTTCCTCGCGCTTGCGATCCGCATCTTCGGCTACCGCAGATGGATTCCCACTGTGGCGATGGCGGCGCTCATCGCCGGCATCTCCTATGTGGCCTTCGTTCTCTGGCTCAAGGTTCCCCTGCCCATGGGAATTCTTGAAGAGCTTCTCGGATAAGGAACAGTCGGCATGGATCTGTTTAGCGGATTGATACACGGCTTTTCGGTGGCGCTGACGCCGATGAACCTGCTGTTCGGGTTTCTCGGGGCGGTGATCGGAACCATCGTCGGCATCCTGCCCGGCCTCGGCCCGCTGGGTGCGATGGCGCTGCTGCTGTCGCTGACTTACGGCTTCGACCCTACCGCCGGCATGATTCTCTTCGCCGGCATTTACTTCGGCGCCATGTACGGCGGCTCGACCACATCGATCCTGCTCAACATTCCCGGGGAGGCGGCCTCGGTCATCACCGTGATCGAAGGCTATCAGATGGCCCGCCGGGGGCGCGCCGGGGCCGCGCTCGCGGTCGCCGCCGTCGCTTCCTTCGTCGCCGGAACCATCAGCCTGATCGGGCTTAGCTTTCTCGCCCCCACGCTGGCCACGGCCGCGCTCAAGTTCGGCCCGCCCGAATACCTGGCCGTCGCCCTGGTCGGGCTGGTGATTATGTCGCGGCTCACCGGAGGCGATCTGTTCAAATCGCTGCTGATGATTTCCCTCGGCCTCGCCCTCGGCACCGTCGGCATGGAAACCGTGGCCGGCTACATGCGCTACACCTTCAAGCAGCCGCTGCTGGCTCAGGGGATCGACTTTCTGCCCGTCGCCATGGGTCTTTTCGGCATCTCCGAGGTGCTGGTCACCGCCGAGCAGACCATGGGAAAGGTGCAACTGCAAAAAGTGCGTTTCCGAGACCTCTGGCCGACCTTCACGGAATGGCGGCGTTCGTTCTGGCCGATGATACGCGGGTCCTTCATCGGCTTTTTCGTCGGCCTGATCCCGGGCCCCTCGCCGGTGATCTCGACCATGGTTTCCTATTCGGTGGAGAGCAAGCTCGACAAACACGGCGAATTCGGTAAAGGTGCGATCGAGGGCGTGGCGGGACCCGAAGCGGCGAACAACGCCTCGGTCGGAGCGGCCTATGTGCCGCTGATGGCGCTGGGGATTCCGTTTACGCCCGCCATGGCGGTGGTGATGGCGGTGCTGCTGATCCACGGCATCAACCCGGGTCCGCTGCTGATGACCGAAAAGCCCGACCTCTTCTGGGGCGTCATCGCCAGCATGTACATCGGCAATTTCATGCTGCTCGTGTTCAACCTGCCCCTGGTCGGCGTTTTCGCGAACATCATCCGCACGCCGCTGTACCTGCTGATGCCCATCGTGCTGCTCTTGTGCATGGTCGGCGTCTACTCGGTCAACAATTCGATGCTCGACATCTGGCTCATGATCGGCTTCGGCCTGCTGGGCTATTTCCTGCGGCGGCTGAAGTACGACCTGGCGCCGCTGGTGCTGGCCCTGGTCCTCGGTCCGATGATGGAGCGAAGCTTCCGCGAGGCGATGATGATCAGCCGTGGCGACCTGTCGGTGTTCCTGACGCGTCCGATTTCGGGAACGATCCTGGCCCTCGGCGTGCTCGTCCTGGTCGCACCGCTCTTGATCGCTTGGGTGAAACCGCTGTTCGCGCGCAAATAGCAAAAGCCTAGCGTGTTCGAGGCGCGGCGCGGCCTCGAATTGCTGCCCAAACGCCGACGGCGGCAAGTTCTGGAAGCAGCGTTTGCGCGCACGCTGTGAACTGCGAGGATCTGGAAAACCGCGTGCTCGATTTCGACAGCGCCGCTGCAACCGAAGCCGCCCATCAGCCATTCACAGCGTTTTGAGTTATTCCCATGGATCAAGTCTGCGGCGGGGTCCAATTCAGCTGTCCATAGACAGGCTCGCCCGGAGGACGGCTTCAGCGTCAGGGCGGTTTGGCGGAATTCTTTATGCGGATTTTGGACAAAACCGCCTGAGAAGGCCGTCTTGGGACAAAATTGTGTCTGAAAATTTTACATCCCATTCGAAGGTTACGTCCGGCCGCTGAGCAGCTTGCTGAATTCATTTGATATTTGTATCTGGCTCGATTCGTGCTACTAGGGTTTGTCAATTAGCCGGATTGCTCAACCAGGGACCCAGTCAATGAACCAGCATTCGATGAAGAACACAATCAGGAACACTATCGGCGCAGCAGCAATCGGCTTCGGGCTGCTGTCGTTGGCGCAGTCCGCCAACGCCGCCTCGATTGTGTATTCAGTGAATCAAACGTTCGGCGCAGGAAGCGCGGTCGGCACCATAACGACAGACGGGACGATGGGAACGCTCGCATCCGCCGACATCATCGCCTGGTCCCTGACCCTGAACAACGGCACAAACACCGTGCTGGTGCAGACCGGCGCGAATAACAGCTATGCAGTCATTACCGGCGGGGCGCTCACCGCTACGTCCACGGACTTGATCTTCAATTACAGTTTTTTGGGGACTACCTCTGATTTCAGTATCGCCACCCCCGGGGCGGCGCCTTCAGTATGGGGGCAGATCTGCTACACGAACTTCGGTAACTGCTGGGGGCCTGCCGGTGTCGGTGTCTACAATGTCGGCGGGAACGGCCAATCGGTCTACATTTCACAGACAGGACTCCACACCATCGCCTCAGGCGGCACTGCAGTCGTTCCCGAACCCGCCTCCCTCGCGCTTCTCGGCCTCGGCCTAGCGGGACTCGGATTCAGCAGGCGCAGGAAGTCGGTTCAAGGCTAGTTGAATATCAGAGCGCATCAATGGCCCGCTTCGCGCAATTCGTATCGGTCTTCTGCGCTTCGCCAGCTGCGTTGAGCCTGAGGAGGTTTTGATGATTAAGTTCCTGCCGACAAAGCTGCTTTTGGCCTTCACCATTACGCTGCTGGCGAGTATTGGATCCTCGGCTCAAGCGGCGACAATCACCTTTGACGGACTTGCAGGCACGGCAATAGCGGGGTACTCGCTTATTCAACCAACATTTACGAGATTTAATGCGACCGTACCTGCCACAGTAGACGGTTTTCAGTTTAGCTCATCAGGTCCTGAATTCGTTATCGGAGCAGCGTATGCAGCGTCGTTTGCTCCTCCTGTTGATTCTGGTCCTCTGGCCTTTAACGGAACTGATTATCTAATTGGTTTGTCCGATATCACTGTAAACAGGGCTGGCGGCGGAGCGTTTGCTCTAAACGGTTTTGATCTTACTCATTGGGACGGTTTGCTTCCCTCAGCTATCAGTCTTACAACCTTGGGACCTTCCGGCACCACTACCCAGACTCTTGCGCTTTCCGTTTTCCTCAACAGCTTTACCGCGGGAGACGACTTTTCGCATTTTAGTCTGACCGGGTACGATAACGTGGTGTCATTTACTCTGACGGGTAACTTCGCGGGGCGTTACATTGCCATGGACAATGTCGACGTCAGTGAAGCGGTGCCCGAGCCGACCTCTTTCGCCCTTCTCGGCCTTGGCCTAGCCGGACTAGGATTCTCAAGACGCAAGAAAGCGTAATCAAAGCAGTGCTCGAATCCACCCCGCTTTGGCGGGGTATTTGCTTTTTGGACCTGCGCAAACTACCGCATTCGCAAAATACGAAATGCAACAGCGAACGGCAGGTCATTGCCGAGTGCAGCCCCACAATTCCTGATCGGATCAGAAGCCTTTCAATTCGCGACTGCGAAATTTGACACACGTCGCCGATCTGGCTAGGTGCCTCAAACTGGCAATCAAGAAGGCGGGTTTCCGCGCCGCGCTAAGCCTGTTCGGCATATAGTTCGGTCATCACCTGGCGCAGCCAGCAATTGGCGGGGTCCTGGTGAAAGCGCTCGTGCCAGTGCAGGCGCACTTCGAAGCTGGGCATGGCCACCGGCAGCCCGAGCACTTTGAAGTTACCCAGCAGGGCGAACACGGCGGCGACACGCGAGGGAACGGTGACGAGCAGGTCGGTACGCGCGAGGATCATGGGCACCACCAGGAAGTGCGGCACGCGCACCGCGATGCGCTCGTTCAAGCCTTCGGCGAGGAAAGTCTCTTCGATCACCTGGTGGCCGGTGCCGGCGTAGGACACCAGCACGTGCGCCGCTTCGCAAAACTGCTTGCGGCTGAGTTTCGCGCCGATGAGCGGATGATCGGCGCGCAGCATGCATACGTAGTGCTCGCGAAACAGCGGCTGTGCCCGCATGCCCGTGGTCAAACCGGGCAGGAAACCGACAGCGAGATCGATTTCGCCCGCCTCCAGCGCCGTGTGCACTTCTTTGATCGGAATTCGCACCACTTCAATCTTGACCCCGGGCGCGTCGTGCTTGATGCGCTCCAGCAGGCCGGGCAGGAACACCATCTCGCCGATGTCCGACATGAACAGGCGAAAGGTGTTGCCGGAGGTGCGCGCATCGAACCCCGCGTGCTGCTGCAGCGCGCCCTGGATCAGCCGCAGCGCCTCGCGCACCGGCAGCGCCAGCTGCTGCGCAAAAGGCGTGGGGCGCATGCCGCGCGGCGTGCGCACGAACAGGGGGTCGTCGAACAACTGCCGCAGCCGGGAGAGCGCATTGCTCATGGCCGGCTGCGACAGGCCGATGCGCTCGCCGGCGACGGTGACGCTGCCTTCGGTGGCTATCGCGTCGAACACGCGCAGCAAATTCAGATCGAGGTCCATTGCATTCATATAATGAATGTATAACATACTCATCATCAATTTGACAAATGCCTGACCGGCGCCTAACCTCGCTTTCAGGAGGCTTGCCCGGCTCGAACCAGGCAGGTGATTTGAGGAGAAACCATGTACGAAATCCGCATCCACGGACGCGGCGGACAGGGCGCAGTGCTGGCGGGGGGCATCCTCGCCAGCGCCCTGGTACTCGAGGGCAAATTCGTCGTCGCCGTGCCCTCGTTTGGCTTCGAGCGCCGCGGCGCTCCCGTAGCGAGCTACCTGCGCTTCGACGAGCGCGAGATCCGCCAGATGACCAATATCTACTACCCGGACTGCGTGCTGTGCATAGACCCCACGGTGGCGCGCGCGGTGAACGTGTTCGACGGCGTCAAGGACGGTTCGGTGCTGGTGCAGACCACGTCCAAACCGCTGGGCGAGATCGCGCTGCCGCCGCAGATCGCGACAGTCGGCCTGTGCGACGCGGTGTCGATCGCGCTCGACATCTTCAAGCGCTCCATCACCAACACCATCATGCTCGGCGCCTTCGCGCGCACCACCGGCCTGGTGTCTCTGGAGTCGCTGCAGGCAGCGATTCAAAAGTCGGAATTTCGCGATGCGGGTCTGAAGCAGAACATGGCTGCCCTCGAACGTGGCTATGAGGCGACCGAAGTCCACCAGATCGTCAGGAAGGCGGCGGCATGAAACAACAAGCCTACAAAATGTTCGACGCGACCACGATACCGAACGACCTGTGCCCGATCGCAACCAAGCCGAATCCCATGCTGCCCGGCGACTGGCGCAGCATGCGCCCGGTGGTCGACCGCGCCAAGTGCGTCAAGTGCGCGGTGTGCTGGCTCTACTGCCCGGTGCAGTGCGTCGAGGAAAAGGCCGCCTGGTTCGATTTCAACCTGAAGA
>CAYNVY010000014.1:0-35616 GCA_964400745.1 uncultured Enterobacteriaceae bacterium
GCGGCGCCGTGTTCAGCCACGTGCGCTTCGGACCGCAGGTCTGGTCGCCCACCATCCCGAAGGGCGAGGCCGACATCCTGGTCGCGCTTGAATGGGCAGAGGGCCTGCGCTGGCTCTCCTTCCTCAAACCCGACACCGGCATATTCATCTGCGACACGAAACGCATCGTGCCGCCGTTCGCCTGCCTCAACCGGCGCCCGGGCGCGCCCATGCGCTATTCGCGCGAAACGCCGGCCGAGGTGAAAGCGCACGTGGCCGAAGGCTACGCGATCGACGCCACCGACATGGCCGAAAAACTCGGCAACGAGCGCGCCGCCAATGTGGTGCTCATCGGCGCGCTGTCGACGGCGCTAGAATTCTCCGCCGCGGTCTGGGAAAAATCGCTCGCCGAATTCGTGCCGAAGAAAACCATCGCGGTCAATCTCGAAGCCTTCCGCAAAGGGCGGACCTGGATCGAGGAAGCGCGAACCCTGGCCCCCGAGGCCGAGCCGGAGCCCGCGCGCAGCACGGCGCCTGCGGACATGCCCTACAGCGTGCGCCTCGAAATCACGCCCGAGTGGTGCAAGAGTTGCGATATCTGCGTCAAGCTCTGCCCCGAGCGCTGCCTGCGGCTGAACGAAGAACGCGTGGTCGAACTGGCGCAACCCGACAAATGCACCGGCTGCCGCCTGTGCGAATTGCTGTGCCCCGACTTCGCCATCCGCGTGCACCTGGACGCCGCGCAGGTGCAGGGCGTGGTCCTCGCCGCTGAAAGGAACCGAGCATGAACGCCGTCGAAAAGAACGCCGTCGACAAAGACGCCATCGACAAAGCGCCTGCGACCCAGCCCGCACTGCGGCTGCTCTCGGGCAACCACGCCTGCGCCCTGGGGGCGGTGGCGGCGGGCTGCCGCTTCTTCGCCGGCTATCCGATCACCCCCTCCTCCGAAGTCGCCGAACGCCTGTCGCGCCTCCTGCCCGAGGTCGACGGCGTATTCGTGCAGATGGAAGACGAAATCGCTTCCATCGCCGCCGTGATCGGCGCCTCCATGGGCGGAGTCAAGGCGCTGACCGCCACCAGCGGCCCGGGTTTCTCGCTGAAGCAGGAGAACATCGGCTACGCCGCCGGCGCCGAAATCCCGTGCGTGATCGTCAACGTCATGCGCGGCGGACCGTCCACCGGCATGCCGACGCGCCCGGCGCAGGGCGACGTCATGCAGTCGCGCTGGGGCAGCCACGGCGACTACCCGATCATCGTGCTCGCGCCGGCCTCGGTGCGCGAAATCTACGAAGAGACCATACGCGCCTTCGAACTCGCCGAAGCGCTGCGCACGCCGGTCATCGTGCTCTACGACCAGGTCGTCGCGCAACTGACCGAAAGCGTGGCCCTGGGCGATGCCGAGGGCCGCACCGTCGCGGAACGCACATGGGCCGGCGGCCCGCGGGAAGCCTACCAGCCCTACGCGACGGGCGCAGACGGCATCCCCCCCATGTCGCGCCCGGGTGACGGCTACCGCGTGCACACCACGGGGCTGAATCACGCTGAAAACGGCTTCCCGACGCAGAACCCGCAAGCCGTGGAGCGCAACCTCGGCCGGCTCCTCACCAAGTTCGAGCGGCATCGCGCTGCGATCGATTCCTGGCAGACCATAGGCTGCGACGACGCCGAGGTGCTGATCGTGGCGATCGGCATCAGCGCCCGCGCCGCGACGCGCGCAATCGAAATCTGCCGCGCGCGCGGGCTGCGCGCCGGCCTGTTCCGGCCGATCACGCTCTGGCCGTTTCCGGAGGAGGCGCTGCGCGAAGTCGCGGCAAGCGCGCGCGCGGTGCTGGTGCCGGAGATGAACGCCGGACAACTGAGCCTGGAAGTCGGGCGCATCCTGAACGCAAAGAAAGTGGATGCCATCCACCGCTACAACGGCGAACCGATCACGCCGGCGGAAATCGCCGAGCGCGCACAGACGCTGGCAAAGGAGACACAAAAATGATCGTAGCCTCCGCCCCCGCTTTCGATGTGCGCGACTACCTGCGGCTGGAGATGATGCCGCACTTCCTCTGTCCCGGCTGCGGCCACGGCATCGCATTGCGCGCCTTGCTCTGGGCCATCCATGAGCTGGGCATGGACAAGGACAAGCTCGCGGTGGTGTCCGGCATCGGCTGCGCCGGTCGGCTCTCGGCCTACATCGACGCCAACACGTTCCACGTCACGCACGGCAGGCCGCTGGCCTACGCCACCGGGCTCGCGCTCGCGCGGCCGGACCTGCACGTGGTGGTGATCACCGGCGACGGCGACTGCCTCGCGATCGGCGGCAACCACCTGATCCACGCCTGCCGGCGCAACCTGAAGCTCACCTGCCTCATGCTCAACAACGAAGTCTATGGCATGACCGGCGGTCAGGTGTCGCCCACCACATCCGAATCGCGCCTGACCACCACCACGCCCCTGGGCAACGCGGAGCCGAATTTCGACGCCTGCGCGCTCGCCGCCGCCGCCGGCGCGAGCTTCGTCGGCCGCGAAGTGACGCATCACGTGCCCAAGCTGAAGGAGCTCATACGCGCCGGCCTGGAACATCCCGGCTTCGCCTTCGTCGAAGTGCTCACCGACTGCACCGAGATTTTCGGGCGCAAGAACGAACTGGGCTCCTCGGCCGAAATGGTCTTGCGCCAGAAGAGCGATCTGCGTCCCAGCGCCTACCGCGACACGGTGGACACGCCGTTTCGCTCCAACGATCTGCCCACCGGCATCCTGGCGCAGACCCAGCGCCCCGAATACGGCGCGGCCTACCGCAAGGCGGCCGCGGCGCAGCGCGCCGGCAAAGCGGCCAAAGCCGCCAAAGTCGCCGAGGGCACGAACAAAGGAAACGCCTGATGCGCGACTCCAGACTTGAAATCCGCATCGGCGGCACCGGCGGCCAGGGGCTGATTCTGTGCGCCAAGATGCTCGCGGATGCCTTGTCCGCCACGGGCAAGCGCGTCGCCCAGTCGCAGACCTACGAGCCGACCTCGCGCGGCGGTTTCTGCAATTCGGACCTGGTGATCTCCGCGGCCGAGGTGGATTTTCCGCTGGCGACCGCGGTCGACTATCTGGTGCTGCTCGACCAGCTTGCGCTCAAGCCGTCCTGGCCGCTGCTCAAACCGGACGCGCTGGTCATCGCCGATACGAGGCTGTGTCCTGAATTGCCGCAAGGCAGCCATCGCACCCATCACCTGGCGCTCAGCCGCACCGCAATTGAACTAGGCAGCGAGCGCGTCGCGAACATCGTCGCCCTGGGCGCGCTCGCCGCGCTGGCCGGACTGTGCGAACGCAAGGCGCTGGAACGAGCCGTGCGGGCGGAAACCCCCAAGAGTTTCCTCGACCTCAATCTGGATGCGCTGGCCGCGGGCTACCGGCTGGGGGAACAAGCGAGTGCAACTACCGTAGTGACCGATTAGACGGATCATGGCAATCATTGAAGCGCTGGACCAGGCCATCGATGCGCATGGGGCATGGAAACTGCGGCTCCAGTTGGTCATCGCCACCGGCGAAGCCGATGCGCCCGTCGAAACAGTCCGGCAGGACAGCCTATGTGCTTTCGGCAAATGGCTGTACGGCCCCACGCTAAGCCCTGCGGACAAAGCGTCGAGACACCACAAGACGGTTAGGCGTCTTCACGCCGAGTTTCACGAAACGGCGGCCCGCGTCACCAAACTGGCCCT
This sequence comes from uncultured Enterobacteriaceae bacterium, assembly GCA_964400745.1. Lineage (GTDB taxonomy): Bacteria > Pseudomonadota > Gammaproteobacteria > Burkholderiales > SG8-39 > 2-12-FULL-64-23. Next base: position 3,675 of record CAYNVY010000014.1, read on the forward strand.
GGATGGCAAGAAAGAAGCAGCCGAAGAGATGATAGATCTTTACGGCCAGTTCACGCAAATCTCCACCCGGCTAGCGCGAGCCATGATGGAGTGGAAAAAGGCGGAATTCCTCAGACAGATTGGGCAATAATCCCGACTGCCCCAGGCCCGGCGTTCGAACGCGCAAGACCCGATCTGGAACGAGAAAGCAGCGCTGGCTGCCTCGCGCTGCGCGCGTCCGGGTTCCGAATACGGCGCTATTCAGCGCCGGCGCAGAATATTATTTCCGCCACCGCGGAGCCTCATTCGATCACGCCCAGTATTCCCGCATGGCTGCCCACGTACCAGTAGCGCCCCTCGGCGTCGATAGCGGCTTTGCGAATGCCGGTGTCCCTGGTGGGCAGCTTGAACACTTTCATTTCGCCGCTGCGCGGATCGAGCAGGATGACATTGTTGGTCTGGATCTCGCTCACCCAGACGCGACCGTCGTCGTCGGTGTTCACCGCGTAAGGACCGGCGTTCGGCCCACCTGGCAGTTCATACTCCTTCACCACCCGGTTCGCCGCAGTGTCGATTTTCGCGAGCTTGCCCAAACCGTAAAGCGAAACCCACAAGCTGCCGTCCGGCGCGATTGCAGTGCGCCGCGGCTGTGACCCCTTCGCCAGAGCCAATTCCGTGACCTGACCGGACTTGGGATCGAAGCGTACAACCCGGTCAGCGTCCATGCGCGTGACCCAGATGATGCCGCGCCTGTCCACCGACAGGGCGTACGGTTTTTCGCCGATCGGGTAACCGGTCACCTTGCCGCTGGCGCGCTCCAGCTTCCCCAATTTGGCGGTGTTTCGCTGCGTGAACCAGACATTTCCCTCCGCATCGAATACCAGCGTGTAGGGATCGCAGTCCGGCCGCGTAAGTTGCTGCAGCCTGAGCTTGCCGCTCGCCGGATCCAGTTCGCCGATGGCGCTGTTGCCGGCGCCGCCGAAAATCACCTTGTTGTCGCTCGTTACCACCAGGCCGCGCGGCTGCATGCCCGCGGGCACATCCCACTCGTTGAAGCGCTTGGTCTTCGGGTCGAAGCGCGCGATCTTGTTGCCCGCCCGCACCGCAAAATAGATGTTCCCGTCCGGTCCGACGGCCGGATCGCGCACGTATTTGTGCGTCGGCACCGGCCATTCGGACACGATACCGGCAACCGCCCGCGCCCCAGGCCTGACGCTGCCGTTCGAGCCCCCCGCCAGCGTTTCGCAGGAGAGGCAAACCAACAACGCAAGCAAACCGCATTTAATTGATTTTGACATCATGGCTACCCTGAAATCCTGACGCCATTTCGGCGCTGTCGGCAAGCGCACCTGGCTGTTCAAGCTACCGAATTCTAAACCTGCCGCCGCCGGATTGACACCTCGATCCGCGCGGCGACAGGCATTCTTCCACGCCCAAAGTGAAATAAAGTTCGGCTCAGCCCGGCTTTGCCGCGGCATCCCGGCGCGCTACTCGCCCGGCTGCAATTCCTCCATCTTCCGGTACAGGCTGGAGAGCCCGATGCCCAGTTCCTGCGCAGCCAGCCGGCGATCGCCTCCAGCGCCTTCGATTGCGCGCCGCAGGATCTCGAGTTCCAGCGCTCGCATCTGCTCGCGCAGGTTTCCATTCACGCTGATCGCCACACCGGCGGCGGTCTTCACCGACGCCGCCTGTATGATCGCCGCAGGCAGATCGACCACTGAAATGCGATTGTCGTCGGCCAGGATACAGGCGCGATTGATCACGTTTTCCAGTTCGCGCACATTCCCCGGCCAGCCGTGCGCGAGCAGGATTTCCTCGGCCAGAGGATCGATCTCCATCGCGTCGGCGCCGCTCCTGCCCGGGCTCAGATTGCGCAGCAGGAACCGCACCAATCCGGGAATGTCCGCCTGCCGCTCGCGCAGCGGCGGAATCTGGATCTGGAACATGCTCAGGCGAAAATACAGGTCTTCGCGAAACTTGCCCTCTTTCACCCGGTCGACGAGATTGGCGTTGGTCGCCGCGATGATGCGCGTATCGACGCGGCGCACCTGCTCGCTGCCCAGTGCCCTCACCTCCTTCTCCTCGACCATGTGCAGCAGCTTGGTCTGCATGTGCAGCGGCAGTTCGCCGATCTCGTCGAGAAACAGGGTGCCGCCGTCGGCCTGCAGAAACAGCCCCTTGCGCGCATGGTCGGCGCCGGTGAACGCGCCCTTAGTGTGCCCGAAGAACTCGCTCTCCAGCAGATGCTCGGGTATGGCGCTGCAATTGACCTGAAGAAACGGATTGTTGCGCCGCTTGCTCTGATCGTTGATCAGGCGCGCCACGACGCCTTTGCCGGTTCCGCTCTCCCCGGTGATCAGGACGGTGCTGTCGGTAGGGCCGACCTTGCCCACCAGCCGCTCCACTTCGAGCATGCCGGGCGAGGCGAAGCGGTAGAGCTTGGGCGCGTGTTCGCTCACGGCTTTGCGCAACACCTTGTTTTCCTCGCGCAGGCCGCGCATGGCGTCGATCTGCGACAGGCGGTGCACCACTTCTTCGTAGCGCACCGGCTTGGTGATGTAATCCGACGCCCCGGCCCGCAGCGCCTCGACCGCCGTTTCGACCGATGCGAATCCGGTCACCATGATGAAGGTGGTCTCGATCCCGGCTGCGCGGCTGTTGCGCACCAGATCGATCCCGCTGCCGTCGGGCATTTTGATGTCGCACAGCGACACATCGACGTCGCCGCGCGCCAGCTTGGCTGCGGCTTCGGCGACGCCTGAAGCCTGATCCACGGAATAGCCGGCCTTGCTTACCGCAGCCGAAAGGATCTGGCGCAGCGCCGGTTCGTCGTCGACAACGAGTACGTGCAGTGATGACATGCTTGCTCAGGCTCCGGTATGCGGCGTCAGCGTAAGGTGGATCCGGGCCGTGGTGCCGGCGCCGGGCGTCGATTCGAGTTCGATGCTGTTGCCGCAGCCTTCGAGCAGGGATTTGCACAGAAACAGGCCCAATCCCCGGCCCCTGTCCGGCGGCTTCGTGGTATAGGATTCCTCGAACGCGCGCGCGAGCACGGCGCTATCCATGCCTTTTCCGTTGTCCGTCACCGTCAACAGTATTTCGCCCGATCCCTCCTGCGTCCTCACCCGGATCACCGGCTTGCGCTCGCCGCTATCCTCCAGCGCGTCGGCGGCATTGATCAGGAGGTTCATCAGCACCTGCGTCAAGTGGTCGGCGACCGCTTCGATCGCGGGTATCTGCGAATCGAGTTCGAGCACCAGTTCGAGCTCGCGAAAGCGCTTGTCGTAGCCGATGAAGCTGCAGGTGTTGCGCACCAGGGCGTTCAGGTCGAGCAATTCGTGCTCCGGCGGATGCGGCGCGGTGAGTTCCGCGATCTGGCGCGAAATCGTGGTGATGCGCCGGGTTTGCGCGAGTATCATTTCGGCCGGATCGATGCCGCCCTCGGCGGCAGTTGCGTTCCCTGAATCCTTCAGCGACTGCGCGATGCCCGCGATCGCCGCGATCGGATTGTTGATTTCGTGCGCCACCGCCGCGGCAAGCGAGCCGATGGCCGCCATTTTTTCCTTGTGAAACCGCTGCTCGCGCGCAACTTCCATCTGCTGCTCCCAACGCCGCAACTCGGACTGCATGTGATTGACCGCCTGCATCAGATCGCCCACCTCGTCCCGGCGCGTCACCTCCACCGGCGGTCCGCGGTAGCCCGAAACGACATCCAGGGCGCGCGCCGCGAGTTTCCTGACATCCCAGGCCAGGCGCGACAGGAACAGCGTCATCACCGCGCCGAAAACGACCGCGCCCAGGAGACCCATGAGCACCGCCATGGCCGACACGGTATCGTAGGCTTTGCGGTAGTGATCCCACAGCAAGGACCTGCGTTCGCGCACCTGCCGCGTCACCCGGTCCAGCTGCTGCGCCAACGCGTCGCTGTGCTCGTTCAGCCAGATCATGCTGCTGCGCGTGGGCTCGGCGCGCAGCCTGGCCACATCCCGGCTCAGGCGGTCGACGTCCTGCCTGAGTTGCGGATGAAACTCTATCAGTCGGATCAGCCCCGCCTGCACCAGTTCGATGTCCAGCGCAATCTGCTCCTCGAACGCCGGCGGCAGTTCGGACGAGAAGAATATCTCCTGCAACTTCAGCAGCGCATGCGACACCGCATAGCTGGCTTTTGCGAGCGCGGATTCCTCGGCGTATACGCGCTCCATTTCGAACGCGTAGCGCAACTGCCTATCGCGCTCCTGCGACAGGATGTAGCCGGCTGTTGCGATATAGATCAGCAGCGCCAGGAACGCGAGCATGCCCTTCACGCGTAGCGTGATCCTCACCGGAGCCGGGGCCGGGGCAGAGCCAGGCCAATCCCTTGAAAGTACATCAGGTGCATCTGCCGCCCATCATGCAGCGCCCGCTCAGTGGGCGCGCTTGATCGAGACGATGCCATAGACCTGGCCCACCTTGAAACCGACGGCTTGATCGAACGGATAGTCAAGCGCCAACTGCGCCTTGACCGAATCGGGAAGCTTGTCGCGCGCGCTGTGACAGGGCAGGCACAGCGACTCCATCATCATCACCCTGGCGTAGCGGAAGTATCGCCCCTGCGGCTCGTTTACCATCTCGGCGAATTCGAGCGCGCCTGCCTTCTCGCCTTTGGCCGCGCGCCGTTCGAAATCGGCCAGCACCGTCTGCTCCCAGGGATCGGCCGTGCCCAGAGCGGAATTGCGCGGCTTCAAGCTGACCGCCGCCACCCTCCAGCCGGTCTTGCGCGACTGCGAGGAAAGAATCTCCGGGCAGCTGTACTTGCACACCAGGAGCGAGCGCAGCGGGCCGCTCAATTGCATCTCCCGGATCAACTGCGTCTTGAGTTCCTGCGCCACTTCCAGCGCGACCTTGCGGCTCTCTTCGGTGGATTTCTTGATCACGCTGTCCTGCGCCGGCGCGGCCACGACCCAAGCCGCCAGGCTCAGTACGGTTCCCGCCACAACCAGAAAACGCAGCATCAATTTCAATTCGATTCCACTCGTCAGCCAACCCGGCTATCGCATACTACCCGCCACCATCTTGCCCGGCCCTCCCGCGATTCAGGGTCCGGCATTCCCAGAATCGGGAGACATTGCCGGAATCCATGCCAAAAACGGGAACGGCGGCGGGAACGGCAGCGGGAACGGCGACGGAAACGGCAACGCAGCCGCAGCCCCCCGATTTAAGCATGGGGGGGGTACTCAGTCAACGGCGAGAACGGCACGGTGACAATGACGACAGGCCCGCGCGGGCTGGCGCCCCAGCGGCATCCGCGTCGAAAGCGCGCATCGGACGCGCCTCACGGATCGTCGCGCCGCCACCCCAGATAGCCCAGAATTTCGCGCTTTCTGAGCAGAAGCAACACGAGTTCGATCAGCACCAGCGCCGGCACCACCAGATAGGAACCCCAGACGTGCAGCGCGTAGCCGCCCATCTCCAGAAACGCCTGCCATGCGTCCCAGATCATGGCGCGGCGCTCCGCTGCTGCGCCACCCATTCACTGTCGCGCTCGCGCTCCAGGATGACACAGCGCAGGCGCAACAAGGAGGCGGCGCCCGCGTACAACAGGAATCCCAGGCTGAGCGCGAGCACGCTCACCAGTTCATGCGCATCCAGGCCGGCCGCGCCTTGAATCCAGGGCAGGACGACCTGCGGCTGGCCGGACCATGCCTGCACCGCTGCAATCCCGGGCGGAACGCTGAGGACGGCCGCGAGCACGAGCCAGGCGCAGGCCTTGTTGGCGCCATGCAACTCATCTATCACCATATGCAGTCCGATGACGCCGAGGTAGAGCAGCACCAGAACCATTTCCAGATGCGTGCGCAAATCCCATACCCACCAGCTGTCGCCTATCGCTTTGCTCCACAGGCAACCCGTCCATACGCCGAGAAACGCGAACATCAGGCCGGTCGGCGCCAGCGCCTGCGCCGCCATCGCCGCCAGCCGCGCATCGAACGCCAGCCCGACACCCGCCAGCAGCGCCATGGCCAGACAGATCAGCAGGGCCGCCCAGGACGCCGGGACATGGATAAAGACGATGCGCACGACCTCCGTCTGACCCGCGTCTACCGGTCCGGAGAACAGGCCCAGATGCAGCCCCACGATACAGGACAACAGAGCCGCGGCGGCGAGGAGCGGCGCCAGCTTGCGCGTCAGCGGAAAGAATGCCTGGGGCGAAGAATACCGGTCGCCATCCTCGCGCTCGATGCCGCTGAACGTTCCGTGGTGCAGCTGCTTTCCGGACAGGAGCATGTTCGATCGCCATTCAGTATGCGGTCACAGGAAAACCTTATAGCAAGTCTCGTGCCATAAATGTGCGTCGCATGGCGCGCAAATTGCTTATCGCTTGCTGCGCGGTCCCTGCCCCGCATCGGTGCCGGTTGGTGTCGACCCCCTTACTCGACATTCGCCAGACCGATGCGGGGCAGATCGCTGCGCCCCGATTGCCCGGCAGCGATGGCGCCATAACTGAAAAGAGATCATGAAGACGCGAATCATCGCTTCGCTGGCTCTGCTGTTCGCGCTGTTTTCGAGCGGGTCGGTGCTCGCCCTGTTCACTTTCGGCAACGCCACCGAGCTCTACGGGCATGTGCTCATGCTGCACCAGATCGAAGACCTCAGGCGCCAGCTCATGACGACGGTGTTCAAGGTGCAAGCGGACCTGCTGACCCTAAGCAGCGCGAATCCGGCGGAATTGACTGCCACCGTCGAGGACGCCGTCGCCCTCAACGCCGTCGCCGACAAGTGTAGCGGCTGCCATCACACGGCGGCAGTGGCCGCGCGCCTCGACGACATGCAGCTTAGCGTTCGCGATTTTCAGAACCGGCTGAACGATTACCTGACGCAATCCGGCGGCGGCAGCGAAAGCGAGGAGCGCTTGAAGCACGCCACCGCCCTGAGCGGCAACGCGGTGCTGGCGAAAATCGAGGCCATGTCGGACAGGGGCACGGCCAATCTGTCGCTGGCGAGCGCCACGGCTGGGGCAGAGGCGCAGCAAGGCAAGATGCTGCTCGCCGCGACCTTCCTGCTGACCTGCCTGGCCGGCGTGTTCGTCGCCCTGCATCTGACGCGCTCCATCACGCGGCCGGTGAATGATATCGTCGACGCCACGCGCATCGTCGCCGAAGGCAGGCTCGGCCACACCCTGAGCGCTGCGTACGAGGCCGAATTCGGCGAACTGGCGCGCGCGTTCAACGCCATGAGCCTGTCGTTGAAAAGCAACCAGGACAGACTGGTCCACGACGCCTTTCACGACCCGCTCACCGGACTGCCGAATCGGGCGCTGTTCGTCGATCGCCTGCGGCACGCGTTCAGCGCGGCGCCTCGGCACAAGTACAGAACCTTCGCCGTCCTGTTCCTCGACCTGGACCGGTTCAAGTTCGTCAACGACAGCTTCGGCCACGCGGCGGGCGATGCACTGCTGCGCGGCTTCGCTGCGCGCCTGGCGGAAGCGCTGCGGCCCGGAGATACCGTCGCGCGCTTCGGCGGCGACGAATTCGCCATCCTGCTCGGCGAGGTCAGCGACGTCGCCGATGCCGAGCTGGTTGCCGAACGGGTGCTGGACGCGCTGCGGCTGCCGATTCGCGTCGGAGCGCAGGAGCTTTTCGCCAGCGCCAGCGTGGGCATCGCCCTCGCCTCGCCGCATCACCTCGAACCCGACGAGCTGTTGCGCGACGCGGATCTCGCCCTGTACCAGGCAAAAGCGAACGGCAAGGCGCGCTACGAAGTGTTCGATACCCGCATGCAGTCGCGCACCCTGGGGCAGATGCACCTCGAAACCAGCCTGCGCGGCGCGCTGAAGCGCGGCGAACTGCGCGTCCACTACCAGCCCATATTCGACCTCAGTCGCAACGCGATCAGCGGCTTCGAAGCACTGCTGCGCTGGCAGCATCCGGAGCGCGGCCTGATCCCGCCGCAGGAGTTCATCCCGCTCGCGGAGGAATGCGGACTCATCGGCCGCATCGGCGAATGGGTGCTGCGCGAGGCCTGCGAAAAAATGCGCCATTTCGATGCCGCCAACGGAACAGGCGCAGGCCTGACCATGCACGTCAATATTTCCAGCCGGCAGCTCACGCCGCTGCTGATCGAGCAGGTCAAGGCCATACTCGAGGAAACCGGCGTGTCGCCGCGCACTCTTGTGCTGGAGATCACCGAGAGCGTCATCCTGGCCGATGTCGAGGCCGCCGAATCGCTGCTGCAGGCGCTGCGGGGCCTGGGCGTCGGCATCCATATCGACGACTTCGGCACGGGCTACTCCTCGCTCAGCTATCTTTACCGCTTCTCGATCGACGCGATCAAGATCGACAAGAGCTTTATCGGCAGCGCGACCACGAGCAGGGAGAACCTCGAAATCGTGCGCGTCATCATGGGGCTGGCGAAGATCCTCAAGATGGAGGTGATCGCCGAGGGGGTGGAATCGCGCGAGCAGGTCGCCATGTTGCAGGCATTGGGCTGCCGCTACGTGCAGGGATTCCTGATCTCACGACCGCTGGAGATGACGGGCATCCTCGATACCGAGTGCGACTTCACCTTGGACGTGGACGACGATGCGCATGGCGCGCGCGTCGATCACCCTGAACGGACCTTGCTGGTCGCCTGAGCACCAGACAGCCATAGCAACTCGGGACAGGTCGAAACACCTCCCGCATTGAACCACACCCCTACCCCAGCAGAATATCGATATGCGTCGAATCGATGATGGCCTTGCGCAGCCACTCCTTGATCCACAGGTCGCGCACGTCGAGCGGGTTGTAGTCGTCGGTGAGGATGGCAGCGGACAAGTTTGCGGGAAGCATCAAAGGCCGCACCAGTGCCGGCCGCGCGAGGGCCGCGGCCATGGGGTGGATCGCCAGGCGGTGGATTTCGCCCGCGTCCGGCGTGCGCGGCGCGCCGTCATAGGCGATCACCACGATGTTGCCGGCCGCCTCGACTTCGTTCGGCGGGAACAGCGGATAGACCAGCACGTTGGCGAACACTGCGCGCAGGGTGTTGATCATCGAATGCGTCATCTGCGCGTGCTCGCCCAGGCTGCCGATCAGATTGATCGCGACCACGCCCCTCTCGCTCAGACGCGCCTTCGCCAGGCGCATCGCCTCCAGGCTGAGCAAATGCCCCGGCGTGGTGTCGCCGTTGAACACGTCGAGGATCAGGTAATCGTAGCGGTCCGAACCGCGGGCGAGGAAGGCGCGGGCATCTTCCACGAACACGCGCGTGCTCTCGCCGAAGCCGAAGTATTGCTTCGCCAGCGCCACCACGTCCGGGTCGATGTCGACCACGTCGGTGACGATGCCGCGCGCCTGGTACCAGCGCGGCACCACGCCCGCGCCCAGGCCGATCACCAGGCAGCGCCTGCCTGCGGCGTGCAGGGCCACGGGCAGCACCTGCAGCAGATACGGGTATTCGTACACCGGCAGCCCGTTCGCCATGTCGACGCCGCCCTGCACCAGACCGTCGATCACCAGCTCGCGCGTGTGCATGGCGTCTTTCTTGTAGTCCACCACCTTGAGATTGCCGTAGAAGGAGTCGCGGTTGTAGAGCACGCTGGCGCGCGTGCCGCCGGGCATGGTCGCCTGCGGCAGGCCGGTGGGCGGCAGCGCCATCAGCGGCAGCAATGCGGCGAGCGCGAACCACTTGCCGCGCCACAGCGCGAAATAGACCACACCCAGCGCGAGCAGCAGGCCGCCGGCGAGCCAGAAGATACGGTCCACGCCCAGGGTGGGGATCAGGAAGAACCCGGTGACGATGGTGCCCGCCACGCTGCCCGCGGTCGAGGCCGCGTAATACGCGCCCACGGTCTTGCCCAGGTGCTGCATCTCGCGCGCGGCGAGCTTGATCACCCAGGGCGAAACGCAGCCGAGCAGAAACAGCGACGGCCCGAACAAGAGCAAGGCGCTCGCGAGCGCGCCCCAGCGCAAGCCCAGCGGCAGCGCAGCCTTGATCACCAGCGGTTTCAGCCAGGGCACCAGCAGCACCAGCACCCCCGCCAGGATCAGGATCAGGTAAAGCGCGTCGGGCGAATCGCGCCGGTCGGACCAGCGTCCGCCGATGGCATAGCCCAGCGCCAGCGCCACCAGCGTGACCGTGATGAGCGAAGTCCAGACGAACAGGCTCACCCCGAAGAACGGCCCCAGCACCCGCGACCCGAGCACTTCGATCACCATCACCAGCGCGCCGCAGAGGATGGTGGTGGCGACGAGGTAGGCGCTGAACCAGCGCCGGCTGCGCGCGCTGCCCTTCATCGCGTGCTTCGCATCGCGCGGCCCGGGTACATCACATCTTGTGGCATTTCTGGCAGGAGTCCATGCCTTTGTTGAAGCGGTTCAGCTTGGGGCGATCCGAGCGGTGCGGTTCGTGGCAGGATGCGCAGTAGAATTGCTTGCCCGGCCGCAACGGGTCTTTCGCCTGCTTCTTTTCATTGCCCAGCGGATGGCTCTTCTGCGAGAACCCGGCGACCACATGCGGCCCCTTGGCGATTTCGGTATGGCAGTCCAGGCACAGCGCCGCAGGCGCCTTGGTCAACAGCCCCTGGTTGTCCGAGCTATGCGGGTTGTGGCAACCGAGACAGGTGCCGCCCGCGACCGGGCCGTGCACGACCTTGCCTTCGAACAGTTTCTTGTCGTGGCAGTTGGCGCACAGCGCGGGGCCTTCAGCCAAGAGCCCTTTGGCGTTCTTGCCTTTGTACTTGTGCGGCGTCGTGCTGGCATCGACCTCGCCATGGCAACTCGCGCAGCCCATATGGACTGCGGCGTGCACCTCTTTTTTTGCGGCGAGCGGGGCGTGGCATTTGAGGCAGGGGTTGTCCTGTGCCTGTACCTGCACCATGTAGCCGATAGCCAGGATCAATGCGAATACCAGACGCACCCGTAGCGCTTGCTTACTCTTCATCTCGATTATCCATAGTGTGATCCTGCGCTTTGTCTGCTGACGGTCCATCCATACCCGATTGGGTCGGGGTTAGGCCCGTTCAGCGCTGCCGTCCCCTGGCCTTAGTAGCTCTCGGGATTGTGACTCTTCCCATGGCACATCATGTAACACCGTCCGCCCGTGGTACCCACGCGCTCCCAGCGAATAGCTTGTCCGGAAACCGCGGTTACAACGCCGGTCTGAAAATTGAGCAATCTGCTGTTGTTCAGTACCGTGCCCTGGGTACTGCTGATACCGTGCGGGTCGTGGCAGACATTGCACGGTGTCCTCTCGCCCACAATGTGTTTGTTGTGCTCCCTGAAGCTGTTGGTGCCGGTGCCGATGATACTGGTCCGGTTATGGCATTTGTAGCACAGCGCGTAGTTCGCTGCGCTCTCCGACGTATTGTCCGTCACGACGTATTGCCGCTCGAGCAGCATCGGATAGGTCGAACCGTGCGGACCATTGGGACCGGCGCCGCCGGTATTCGGCCCGGCGTTGTTGTTGTGGCAGTCGGTGCAATTCATCAGGTCGGTCACCGCCCAGGGCGAGATCAGGCTGGGGACCAGCTTGCCCGCGGCGCCGGTCGCCTTGCCGACGCCGGCGATCGGATGATAGGACGGATTGGCCGTATCGAATTCCAGCCGCGTGTTGGTCTGCACGATCACGCGCGGCGTGCGCGCCGCCGGCCCCCGGGTGCCGCTGTCGGCGTGACAGCGAAAACAGATTTGGTACTCGGCCGTGACCGGGCTGACCGCGGTGCCGCTGATCGTGATGCCGCGCACATTGCTGAGGGCCCCCGATAGCACGATAGGCGTGGTGCCCGGCGTCGAACCGGCGGTCGAATTGGCTGAGTGGGGGTTGTGGCAGTCCGAGCATTCGACGTGCTTGCCTGCCATCAGATTGGCTTCGGCCGCGTCGTGCACATTCAGATAGGAGCTTGCCTTGTGCGCCGACACCTTGGCCACCTCGGTTGCGATATTCTTGGTCGAGGTCGCAACCGTGCCGCTGTGGCAGACCAGGCAGTTCGTCTCTTCCGTCGCGCTGTTGAGCAGCTGTTTCTTTCCCGGTGCGGTATGCGGCCGGTGGCAGTTCTCGCAGGCGTTGTTGGTCACGTTTTGCGGCGTGTAGCTGGTATGCAGCCAGGGATTGGTGCCGCTGCCGTTCCAGGTCTTGGTCGAGGTGGCATGGTCGCTGGCCGCCCAGTAGCTCTTGTTGTGGCAATTGCGGCACAAGGCGGACTGGATATTGTTGACCACCAGGAATTTGCCGTTGGCATTGTCGTGCGGGCTGTGGCAGGCGGTGCACTGCATCTGCCCGCTGGAATCGAGCTTCACCGCGCCGCTGGGGGCGCGCAGCTCGGCGTTGCTGAGCACGCCTGCGTACAGGAAGGAAACCGGATGGTCGTCCGACAGATCGGTGCCCAGATAAGACAGATCGCCAGCCGAAAAATTGGTCTTTCCGCCAGCCATGGCGATGTTAGTGGTGCGGCTGCTGATCTTGCCCAGGGCGATGGTGCCGTCGTGGCAGCTCAGGCACAGCAGCGAGGCGCCGGTCGGCTGCCCGGGGGCGGTGATTTTTCGCGTGCTGCTGGTGTAAGGGGTATAGGTGCCCGCGGGCTGGTCGCGATTCCACAGCGGACCGGCTGCCTTAGCGTTGTGCGGCACGTGGCAGAACACACAGATTTCGCCTTCGGACGTGGCTTTGATCGTCCCCGGCCCGGTGGCGGACAGATTGTGCTTGTTGGCCACGATGCTGGCCGCGCGCACGGGCGGGTCGGTCCAAAGCATCAGGGCGACCATCCCTGCCGCGGCCAGCGCCGCGAGCTGCTGTCTGATCATGTCGGTCCTCCGATATAGCGCAATACCTGGATGCGTTGGTTGTACGAGTCGGCGATGTAAATGGTGTCGTTTTCACCGATGAATATTCCCGTCGGCAGCCAGAACTCGCCGCGATCGTTGCCCACGCTGCCGACGGAAAGCAGGTAGCGGCCGCGGCGATCGAAAATCTGCAGTGCGTTGTGCAGGGCGTCGACGACGTAGATGTGCCCGTAGCTGTCGGTGGCGACACTCTTGGGACGTATGCTGTCGCCCGAGCCATCCCCCGCCTGCCCGAACCGGCTCAGATACTTGCCATCGCGGTCGAACAGCTGAATGCGAAAATTGAGCGAATCGGTGACATACAGGCTGCCCGCGGCGTCCAGCCAGATCAGCGTCGGGTAGTTGAATTCGCCCGCACCCTCGCCGCGCCGGCCGATGCCGAAGGCCAGGGTGCCGTCGCGCCTGTATACATTGATGCGATGCGCGCCGGTGTCGACCACATAGAGATTCCCCGTGCTCTTGTCGAACGCGATTCCGGTCGGCTGCTCCATCTGCGGCAAATCGAGCGGCGTCGCGAATTTCGCGCCGGGCCGTATCACCAGCACCCGCGCCAGGTCGGAATCGGCGACGTACACTTCGCCCTCGCTGCCCAGGGCCAGCCCCACGGGCGAGGGCAAGGCCTGCCCACCGTCGGCGACGATCAGGTCATGGCGCCCCGCCGCCTGATCGAAGCGATGCACGCCGCTCACGCCCGGGTCGGCCACGTAGACGACGCCATTGCTCGCGACCACCGCCATCGGCCGGACCAGGCGCACTTCGCTGCCGCCGAAGACCAGTTCGCCCAGCCGCTGAAAAAAGCCCTTGCTAATGCCGAAATCATCCGGTTTGGAGAACTGCCTGACATAGGCGATGCGCGGCGGATTGGGCAGATCCGGCCAGACCAGCGGCGCCTGTTCATCCGGTTTGAGCGGCGCCGGCGCGCATGCGCTCAAAACGCCCAAGGTGCCCGACGCGCACAGCGCGAGCAACAGCGGCAGGGCCAGGCGGTACGCGCGTCCCATGCTCAGAAATCCCGCCGCAACAGAATCTGGCCATAGGTGCGGGTTCTTTCGGCAGCGCCTTGCGCATCGCGCACCCGGGTCAGATCGAAAGTCCAGAGCAGTTTGCGCCGGCGCCATTGCGCCTTCAGCGATGCCGACGCGCCTTCGCGCACCAGCGGCGCTCCGGTATCGCGAAAGCGACTCGCTTCGGCCGACAGGTCGATACCCCAGCCCAGGCGCGACCACAGGCGCAGATCGTAGGCCGACAGCTTCACGCCTTGCAGCGGGTTGTAGTCGTAATCCACCTGCATGCGCCGCATGCCCGCGCGGATGCCGCCGCTGCGAACATAGGGCAGATCCATCTGGGCATAGCCATCGAGGCTGGAGCGCGTGTAGGGGGAGATGACTTCGCTGCGGACTTCGCGCTCGGCGCGACCGCCCACCAGAAATTCCTGATACAGGAACGACAAGGGCAACTCGGCTCGCGATCCGTACATCGTGCTCTTCGCGGGATTCAGCGGCGCAGTGGGCGAACCGGAGTTGAGTGTGAATGCCGAATCCAGGTGACGCGCAAACAGGCCGAGGTAGCTCTTCAGCGCCCAGTTCAGATTGACCGTGTTGTCGAGCTGGCTGATCGCGTAGGTGCCGCCGCTGGCGTAGGCATAGTCGGTGAGAACTTCCTGCCCATCTAGAATGTTTCCGCCTATCACGCGCTGGATGCGCAGCCTGAGACCAACCTGGGTCAGCATGTAATCCAGGCCTTCGACAAAAACCTGGGTGCGCGTCAGATTGCTGACGACCACGCTGCCGAGCGCGATCTGGTCCTGCATCAGCGTTACCGCAGTGGTGCTCGCCAGGGTCACGCGCTCGCCGATGATTCTGGCCTCAGCGGCCATCGCCTGCTGGTCGTGCTGGCTGTAGGCCACACTGTAGCCCGCCGTTATTTCGCCCAAAGGCAGCGCCTTGCGGTATTGCGCCGAAGCGTCCATTCCGTACAAAGACGAGTTGAACTGGCTGGTTTGGTTGCGTTCGCCGCGGCCGGCGAGCGAACCGGAGATCTCTTCGTTGTAGCGATAGTTGCCTCCGGCGCCGACCGAGTTCGCAGTCGACTCCTGCACACCCTGCTTGCTGGTGCTGAAGCTGTACCGGCCGAACGTCTGCAGGGCTTCGGAATGCCGCGCTCGCAGGTCCAGCCCGAAGCGCAGGTCCTGCAATTGCGCGAACGTGCCCAGGCCGGCGGTATAGCGGTTGCTGTTGGCCGATACCACGTTGTTCAGGTCGTATTCGTTTCTCGCGCCGAATTTCAGTCGCGTATCCAGATTCACGCCGTCGTTGGTGGAACTGCTGGCCTGTATCGGCAGTCCGGTGCTGCCGCTGACTGAGTCCTGGCGCGTGCCCAGGTACTGGAAGGTGGACACGCCCCACTTGCCGACATTGGTCTCCATCTTCAATCGCAACTGGTCGATGCGGTCCTCGATCACCTGCTCGGCGCCCGTGCCCTGGTTTTCCGAGCGGGTGAAATTCACCTGCGCCGGTATCGGCGAAAACGGGCCGCGCAGCGAGAAGTCGAAGCCTGAGCGGGTACTTTCGGTCAGCATCACCTGCGCCGGACCCATGCTCTGCGTCTGATTGCGACGGTCGTAGTACAGCACGCCGGTATAGGGCTTGTCGCGCAGGATCGTCGCCCGGCCGCTGAGGTTGAACATCTGCCGCTTCGAATTCGTAACAAACCCGTCCGAGTCGTACTTGCTCTTGTCTATGACCGGGCCGCCACCCAGGTCGAGCGACAGCAGTGCCGGATGGTAAACATAGCTATGGGTATTGAGAAAGATCTCTTCGCTCAAGTTCGACTGCCGCGCGCGCGAGGCCGCCGCGCTACCCGGCTGTCCGGAGGAGCTGCTTTCGTCGTGCAGATAGCGCGTCACCATGTAGCCGTCAAATCCGGTCAGACGGAAGGGCGCGATTTCCTGCGTGGCCTTGAGGCGCAAGGGCGCGCTCGCCTGCGCCCAGCAGCTGCCGGAGTCGGGCAGCAGGACCAGGCCGAGGGCCAGACCTGCCGCCAGCCGCGCGGAGCGAGCGAGCGCCGCGGCGCCTTGGCCAGTTCCAGGATGGCACTTGGCTTCAGTTGTGCGCTCGGCTCCATTCACGTTTCCAGCTCGTGCTGTCCGGCTGTGTCGCAGCTCTGTGGGCACGCGCCGTCATTTTGCCGGTTTGGATGGCGGCGGCTCATCGGGAGGATACTCCGTGCCGCGCATTTTCCCGAAGCCGAATACATCGACCTGATTCGGTCCGAACTGGCTTACCACGAGTATCAGGTGCTCGAGGTTGAATCCGGGCGCGGCCAGGTCGCGGAAGTAGCTCACGTTGTCGTAGTCGATTGCCACGCCCGCCGGCAGGTTGAGCCCCTGCATGCCGTCCACCGGCTGGCCGAAGGCCATGAGTATGCGCCCCTCGGCGTCGAAGATCTGCACGTTCTGGAATGCGGCGTCACCGACGTAGAGGCGCCCGCCCCTGTCCATCGCGATGCCCTTGGGCCGCGCGAACTGCCCCGGCCCCTGGCCGGCCTCGCCATAATGGCGCACGAACTTGCCCTCGGCGGTGAAGCGCGCTATGCGGAAGTTGCCGGTTTCGACGACGTAGATATCGCCGCTGCGTCCGACGGCGAGATTGGTCGGCTGGTGCAGCGCTTTTTCCTTTTCGGCGTCGTTCTTGCCGAACTTGAACTGCAGCTTTCCGCTGCGCTTGTCCAGCACCTGAACCTCGTGCCGCGCGATGTCCACCACATACAGCCGCTCGCCCGCGATCGCCACGTCGACCGGCTTGAAGTCGTCCTTGGCGCCGTAAGCCGCGACGAAATTGTCGGCGCGGTTGTACACCAGCACCTGATTGCGCGCGGTGTCGGTCACGTACTTGCTGCCGTCCGCGTCGATGGACACGTTGATCGGCCGCTGCATGCGCCCGCTGCCCGAGCCCGACATGAGCGAGAACTTGCGCGTCTTGAGATCGAAAATCGCCAGGCCCGGCCCGCGGCTGTCGGCGACGTAGATCTTGCCGTCGGACATCGCCACGCCATAGGGGCGCACCAGCGCTTCCTCCTGCTTGTCTTCGCCGAGCAGAAAATCCTTGAGTCCGCCACCCGATTTGTTGCCCTCCAGGTCGCGCGCGCTGGCGTAGGTCGCCAGATGCTGGATGCGCGGCGCATCGGGCGGTCGCGGATAGAATACCGCCGATTTCTTTACTTCGACGGGCGCTTTGGGCGCGGTGGTGACGCAGCCGCCCAGCAGGGCCAGCGCTGCCGTGAATACACAGGCCAATTGCAACCGCGTGAAGTCGGCGATGGCAGTGGTACCGGTCAGTTTCGTTTGCATGATGCAGCCCAAGAATTGTGATGCACGGATAGTATCAGATGGACGAAAAAAACCCCCTGTTGCTGGAGCGTCGAGCGCTAAAGGAACGCGTCGCCGGCCTCCCTCAACAGAGGGCGCTTGCCGCTAGCCTGGGGGTTCGGCCGCGGCTATTCGCCTTCGGCCTTTCCCCCGGTCTAGCTATCCAGATCGTTTGCTGTCTTACTTCGTATGGCAGGCTATGCACAGAGCGCTGCCGGCGGTGGTAAGCGTCACCAGCTTGTCCGTCACCGCAGTGCGGGCGGTGCCGTTGTGCACGTCGTGGCAGGAGGCGCATTCCATCTTGCCGGCGAACAGCATCTTGTCGGCGATGGTGCCGGAGACGCCGGTCGTGCCGAGGGTTACTGTCGCCGTGGCGGGATTCTTCAGGCCGCCGTCCGAAGTCGCCAACGCGGCATCATAGGTAAACCCGATCGGGTGATCGTTGGCCAGGCTGGTGCCCAGCAATGCGCTTCCGGTGGCGAGTTTGGTTCCCGTGGCGCCGCCGAAGCTGTCGACCGCTACCGTGCCGTCATGGCAGGACAGGCAGAGCTTGGATACGCCGCCGGGTTGACCCGCCACGGCTTGCATGGTGCTGTTGGAATACAGGGTGAAGGTCGCCGCCGTTTCCGCATGGTTCCACAGGAGACTGGTGGACGACGTGTTGTGCGGCGCATGGCAATAGATGCAGGTCTGCGTCTGCGTCGCGCTCTTGTAGGTCGCGCTAGGGCCGCTGGTTGAAAAATCGTGTTTTGAACCGACGATGCCCGCCGCCAGCGCCGACTGCGTGCCAAACGTAAAGAACAGTACTGTCGCCGCCAGCCAAGCCCACGTCAGATTGCTGCTTTCAGATTTCATTTTGGTTCCTCTTTCCCTGGTTAAAAATAATTGAACGTTTTCCGCCTTACCCCTAGCTTGTTAAGCATAGGCCGTGCCAGTCGGCCGCACGCGGCCGGAAATGTGTAAGCGAATCGTGAGGCAAGCTATAACCGGCCATTGAATCAACAGATTGGAACTCGCGAAGGCGGACATTCCGGGATTCGTTCTCATCTCAAACACGGGCGCAAGCCGCTGCAGGGGGCTGACTTTCCCGCGCATGAAAACCAGGCCGCTGCGCTTCCCGATTTCGGGAATGCGCCGCAGGAGCGCCTCAACTCGCTGGCTTGCATCGCTCCAAGCCCTCTTTTGCGGATGCATTGCCGGCATCCAGCGCCAGCGCCTGCCTGAACGCCGGCAGCGCCTCGGCACAGTTGCCCTGCGCCGCCAGGATCTGCCCGAGCAGGGCGTGCGCCGGCGCAAGCTGCGGGTCCTTGTCCAGGCTCTTCTTCACGTTTTCCAGCGCTTTGTCGTACTTCTGGTCGCGGAACAAGGTCTCGGCGTAAGCGCGGTAGCGCCGCGCGACCTGACCGTTGCCACCTTGGATGGACTTCGGCGGGTCGAGCGCGACTGCGAGCTGCTCGTCGTTGATTTCGCGCAGCACGTGGCGGATGCGCGCGCTGATGACCGAGCAGTAGTCGATGGAACGAAACGGTTCGAATGCAGCCAGTTTCCGGTCGCGGCCGACGATGACCACCACCGGATGCAAGGCCAGGCCCAGACTGCCGTAGAGGGCATCGCCGCTGTCCACCAGTACCGGCGCGGCGAAACGGCTGTCGCGCAGCATGGCATTCACAGTCTCGGCCGGCGCCGTACCCGAGACCACGGCCACCCAGTGCACCGACTTTCCGGCGAATCCGGCCTGGCATTGCGCCAGTTCGCGCAATGCACCGAGCGAGCGCTCCTGGTTCGGCCGGAAGAACACGAGCACACTGGCTTCGACATCCTTCAGCACGTTTGCCTTGCCGCCTTCGATCAGCGGCATCTCCATATTGGGAACCGGCGTGCCGACAGCCGCATGCGCCGCCGAAGCCGGATGCAAGCCGCCCACCCCGCCGGCGACGGCGAGCAGGAGCCCTAAGCGTGCAACAAGACCGAACACCACCTCGAGTCCTACTTCGCCGCCTTGTTGACGTAGATCTTTTCCGAATGGCAGGTCTTCTCGCAGGAACCGCCGTTCGCGGTCTTCTTGAAGTGCAGCTTCAGCATCCAGCCGCCGGAACCGTAGGGCACGCCCTCGCGGATATGGTTGTCCTGCCTGGAAGCATGCACTTCGTGGCAGGCGCGGCAGGTGCGGCCGCGGCCGGATTGCTGCAGATGCAGATAGTGCAGATTGGTGCCGCCGTTGCGAAAGCTGGTGAGCGTGGTGGTCTGCGCGGTGGAGAACGCGCTCTCCTGGTGGCAGGACAGGCACAAGGCGTAGGTCTTGGCGTCGTAGGGCGCGTAGAACTCCTGCGGGTAGTCATCCTTCAACAGGCGGAAATGATCGCCGCCGTGGGGCTCGTGGCAGCCGCTGCAGTCCTTGGCCGCCACCGGACCGTGCCAGTTCTTGTTGCCGTCCAGCCAGGTCTTGATGTTCTGCAGCTTCTTGCCCTTGGCGTCGGCCATGGTATCCACCTTGTGGCAGCTCACGCACAGGTCGAAGGGCAGTTGCACCAGCAGCTTTTCCACCGCGCTGCCATGCGGGTTGTGGCAGTTGCCGCACTGCGCGCCGGTCGTCAGCGCCTTGTGCGGCACGATGGCCTTGGTCGCGGCGTTGCCGATTTTGTCGTGGCAACCGGCGCACAGGGCGCGCGGCTCCTGTATCAGCAGCTTGGGGTACTTCGCGTTGTGCGGATTGTGGCAACTCGTGCAGTCGCCGCGCGCCGGCGCATGCGTATGCTTGCGTTTCATCACCCCGGCGAATTCCTCGTGGCATTCGATGCACATGGCCGCCCCTTTCTTCACCACCGGGCCGGGCTGCTTGGGGTCCGCGTTCTGATGACACAGCTTGCAGTCGCCCGCTTCGAACGGCGCATGACTCGAGGCGGGAGCCGGCTTGACCGGCAGCGGCGCCAGCGACCCGGGCGCGGCAACTCGTGCGCTCGCCTTGGGCGCGGCCGTTTTCGATTGCACTTCCACTGCGGGTCCGGGCTTGGGCTGTGGCGTTTGTGCGAACAGCGGGGACGAAGCCGCCAACGTAAGCAAATAAATGAGTGCAGCGCGTACTGGCGTCATTGAATCTCCTCGGGTCGATTGCATGCCGCATCGGGCATGCGAGAACTACTTGCTATGACAGGTGGTGCACAGCGCGCTGGACGCATTCGACTTGCGCAGGAAAGGCGCGAAGTCGTTACTGTGCACATTGTGGCAGGAGTTGCACTCGACCAATCCCGCATTGAGCTTTACATCGTTGGGAGAGTTTCCGCCCCACCCTTTCTGTGCGTCGGTGGGTGTCTTGAACGACTGATCCTGCGCAACCGTCGGGTAGGGCATCGATATCGGATGATCGTTGCTCAGATTGGTGCCGATTACCAGGGTGCGCCTCCTGCCGGAGTAAAAGTTTGAATGGCAGCGTTCACAATTCGGGTCCGATGTCGTATCGGGCGCGGGGTGACCCGGCGGCTTTACCAGGTCGTGTTTCGTGCTCACGCTGTTGCCATTCACCATCGTACTGGCGTTGACGCCGTCATGGCAGCTCAGGCACAACTTGGAGGACCCGAGCGGCTGCGCCGGCGCGGTGTTCATCGTCGGGCTGGCGTAGAGGGTGAAGGTCTGTGTCGTTTCGGCCCGGTTCCAGAGCGGTGCCTGAATGTTGGTGTTCGCCCCGTGCGGCGTGTGGCAGAACTCGCACACCTGCGGCGTGCCCGGAGTACTCAGGTCGTGACGCGTTCCGATGACGCTGCCACCCAGCAGGGTTGGCGAAAACAGCAACATGCCGAGGATCGCAAGTATTCTTTTCATTGTTCTGGCTTCCATGCCTCGCCTCACACTACCCCGGGTCGGCTGCACAGCCGGCTGTCCGAGACGGCTTGTACGCATTCCGAACCTTGGGGCATCGTCGTTCTTCAATAGCCAAACCTATAATCGTCGGGTTTTTTAGAAGCACAATTTGTGCCATGCGATATTCGCCGCCCCGGGATCTGGTTTGCACACCGAGGCAGGCGGGCGCTCGTGTGAGCGCAGTCGCCGGAACCGTGATTCGACTCCAAACACAGGGCGCATCCTTCCCGAATCTGGGAATGCCGCTCTCAGCATCTGGAAACAAACCGCGCAGAAAGGATCGGTCCCATAGCGCGGAACATGCCCTGGCAAGGTTTTTGCATACTGCGAATCGAGTTCGAGCGCAAAAAAGCAAAGCCGAGCAGAAGCGGCGATTCCTTTCACACAGGTCAATTCTTAAGCTCACCGCGAATGGTTCTGATCCAAGTCAATCCTATGGCCATGGGATCTGTCATACTCTTCCCGATGAACGAGCGCCAGCATGTGCATGTCCCACTCGATGTCAGACTGGTAGCCAAGATCGGCCTGAGCGTGGCCGCGGCTTCCTGCCTGGGACTGTTGCTGGTGCTCGCACTGCTCAGCGACCACAGGGCCAGCAGCTACGGTCAAATCATAGGCGCACTGGGCCTGGCCAGGGACAGCCTGGGACCGGCGATGCTGATGTTCGGCTTGGCGACAGCCAGCTTTGCCGGCGTCAGCGCCTGGCTGTTTTCTCTGTACACCAGCTTTCGCATCGCCGGTCCGCTATATCGGATTTCGCGCGATCTGGAACAGCAAATCCAGAACGGCGCGGTCACGCCCATGCCGATACGCGCGGGTGACAGCCTGCAGCGCGAATGGGAGGCGTTCGAAACCGGCGTCGCGGCCTTGCGCGCGCAGCAAGGCGAGTTGCGCCAGGCGCTGCGCGGAGTCGAGCAGGCGCTCGGGAGCGATCCTGCAGGGGTAGACGACGCCGCCTTCGCCGCTGCGCTTGCGCGCCTGAAACAAGTAGAACAGCGTGTCCGCTTATAAGCGCTGGATCATCGCCGGCACCGGCGCCCTCCTCCTGTGTGCGGCAGGCTTGCTGCATGCGGCAGTCGGCAGCCGCGCCGCGCATCCGTCCGGAACCAGTTGCGGCGCCTGCCATATCGCCGGAGCGGATGCCGAACCGGGGCAGGCGTCGAAACTGATCGCGACCCAGGAATCGTTGTGCGCAAAGTGTCACGAACGCGCGGTGCAGGTCAGCCATCCCAGCGGCTTCGTTCCCAGGCGCAGCATGCCGGCGGAGTATCCGCTCGACTGGAAAGGCGAACTGACCTGCAGCACCTGCCATGTGACCCATGGCTTCGAACCAGGTCTGCTGCGCGGGAAGAAGCGCGCCAAAGCGTTTTGCCTCGTCTGCCATGACCAGTCCTTTTTCCGCGGCATGAAGGACGCGGGAACCTCACTGGTGATCTCGGGACATCTGGACATAGGCCGCGGACAGGGCACCATCGATATCGACGCGCATTCCCTGCATTGCCTCGGCTGCCACGCCGGCAGCCACTCGGGCGGCGGGTCGGTCAGCGTGGGCAGTAACGGCGTGCTGCGTCATTCCAGCGGAACGGCGCCCCACCCCATCGGCCGCAGCTATCGCGACGCGAGCAGAAAGGGCGGTTTCCATCCTGAACACCAGTTGGCGCAAAAGAAGATTCTCCTGTCGAACGGCAAGATCAGCTGCGTGTCCTGCCACGAAGCCTACAAGAAAGAGCACGGCAGGCTGGTGGCGAGCCTGGATCGTTCGGCGCTGTGTCTTTCCTGCCACGCAAAATGAACGCTTCCACCACCCGCACTTCCGCTCGCCCGACCTATCGCCGCAAGCGGCACTACGTCGATCGCTCGATCCAGCAGTCGCTGCTGGTGGCGATGGTCGCGCTCGAAGTCGCGCTGGCCGCCGCGTGCATCTGGCTCGCCCACTGGCGTCTGGTTCAATTGATCGAGGACAGCATGTATCGCATGCATGCCGCCCAGAGCGCTCCCACCCTGCTGCGGCTGGCGCAGGAGGCATTTCCGGTACTGGCCCTGTTCGTCGTGTTCAATCTGATTGCCCTGACGCTGGTTGCAGGACTCTGGAGCGCGCGCGAGAATCTTGTATTGCGCGATTTCATGGCGCTGATCGCGAAAACGCAGGCACTCGATTTCTCCAGTGACCCTGCACCGCAGCGCCCGCATGAGGTGCTCGCACTCGCCGCAAGCTGGAGAGCGCGCGAGCGGACACGTTCTGCTGCGATACGCGACGAATTGGCGCAACTCGAGGCCACCGCAGCGGCGAACGCATCCGCGCAAACCCTGCGCGATGCGCTGGAGCGATTGAACAAGCACCTGTCCTGAGGTTCGCTTCAGGCGCATTCCCTATCGCGGGAATTTCACCCCTGCGCCTTCTATCTCCCGGGAAATTCGAAAGCGCATTTCGCTGCCCAAGCCTGTCCGGAATTTCGCAATTCAGCCTAAGTCATTGTTCACAATGATCCTGTCCGCAGTGGCACGGGAATTGCTCACAGGCTGACTCGCAGGTGCTTGCTCGATTCGAAAATGACCGCAGGTTTGCGAGGGAAAGCGAAGTGACGCAGCAGATGAGACTACTGATAGGCGCGCTGTTGTTGTTGGCCGCGGGTATTGCCAACGGCCAGACTCCCGGGGCAGGCATTGCGGGTACGTCACACGATCCCGGAATATGGTCTTTTGGTTTCGAGACCCAGGTATGCGTCATGTGCCACGCGCCGCACGGCGGAAACACCCAGGGGCCGCTGTGGAACCGCGCGGCGAATAACACTACCTACACGCTCTATGCCTCGTCCACGATGAACGCGGCGCCCGACCAGCCGGGTCCGATATCCAAGCTGTGCCTGTCCTGTCACGACGGCACGGTCGGGGTGCTCAACTACGGTGGTGCCACCGGAGGCATGACGCTGGCCGAAGCTTACAGTTGTACCAATCCGTTGGGATGCAGCAGTGTGCTCGGCACCAATCTGTCCAACGACCATCCGATCGGGATCACCTATAACGCTGCACTGGTGACTGCCGACGGCGGGCTGGCCGATCCGGCGACCAAGTCGGTCACCATAGGTTCGACCGTAAGCAAGACCGGCACCATCGCGTCCATGATGCTCGTCGGCGGCAAAGTCGAATGCAACTCCTGCCACGATGTGCATAACCGCTATACCGTGGCCAACGGCGGCGCCACCGCCAAAGGTCTGGTGAAAGTCAGCATGGCGGGAAGTTCGCTCTGCCTGCAATGCCACAACAAATGAGCGCGTGTAGGTAGCCGCCGCTACGGCTTCGCACCCCGGCGCGCATCACCACCGTTGGCATTCTCATTTGCGGGAATGCTGACGGTACGTTTATTCCTTGTATCGGGAAATTCTCGCTCGCGCCGGGTGGTGCGCGACTTTCCTGCGGGTTCAGATGTGCACTGAGAGTCGCTTGCCGAATTCGGGCATGCACCCCTAGTGCGCCCCTCTGGCAGACGCTCCTGGCCCTTAGCCGTGCAGCAACTCCAGCCGCCCGCTTCCGACCACCCATCCCGATCATGGTATATTTTTTGCATGCACCCCCTGGAGAGCGCCCAAACTCGGTGTCGCTGCGGTTTTAAGTGGGGAGAAGCGAATTGAAGAACCGGATGGGGATACTGATCGGCCTGCTGCTGTGGCTGGCCGCAAGTCTCGCGCATGGCCAGTCGCTGCCCGGCACAGGAATCAAGAACACGAGGCACGACGCCCGTGTCTGGTTTCGCAGCACACAGGTATGCAATATCTGCCACACGCCGCACACGGCGAGCGCGGACGGACCGCTGTGGAGCCATGTAACGACCACCGCCAGCTATACCCTCTACGGCTCCTCCTCGTTGAACGCCGTGCCCGGGCAACCGGGGCCGGCCTCCAAACTCTGTTTGTCCTGCCATGACGGCACGGTCGCGATCAACGATTTTGTCGGCCATACGGGTGGTTCGGTTAGCACCAAACTGGCGAGCGGCCCGAACTATGTCGGCACCAATCTCAGCAACGATCATCCGATCGGCATCACCTATGATACGGCGTTGTCGATCAGCGACGGGAAACTGGCCGACCCGGCCGCAAAGAATGTAACGATCGGTTCGGTCGTGAGCAAGTCGGGCACTCTTGCCGCGATGATGCTGGTAGACGGCAAAGTCGAATGCACCTCGTGCCACGATGTGCACAACATCTATACCGTGGGCATCAACAAGTTTCTGGTCAAAGTGGACGTGGCGGGCAGTTCGCTTTGCCTCCAGTGCCATAACAAGTGACCGATTGCCGGGTTCCGGCCGATACTCACCTGCCCTTCCTATGCATGATCAGCATGCTGGCGTTGCCCCGCTTGTCGGCGTAACCGTAGCGTGCCGGAATCGGTCCATTGGATTCGCGCTGGAACAGTTGGAACAAGGCCCGCTCATGTTCCTGGTCCTTGGCGCGCGAGAGCATGCCTTCATAGCGTCCGAATACCCGATAGACGAATCCAAGCGGCTGCGCATGCAGCGGCGACACGCCGCTGCAGTCGGAGATCATGACGTCCGCCTGATGGGTCAGATACTCGCGGATATTGGAAAACCCGTCATCCCAAAGCAGGTTGAGCGCCCCTTTGGTCAGCACAGCCACGCGCCCCTTGCCTGCCAGATGCCTGAACACCGCGGAACCGCCGCTGAAATGCGCGTTGTCCAGATTGGCCGCAAGGTGCCGATGGACGCGGGTCGGCCCCGCTCGATCGACCGGCTTGAAGCGCAGTTCGTAGTTCGAAAACGCGGACGAAAAGCCGGGCGCCTCCCACTTGTCCGAAAGCGCCCGCGCCTGTGTCGCCTCCAGCCGTGCGATATCGTCGTCGACCAGGTAGCGGATGCCCCCCTCTTCATCGAGCGTGAAGTAACGCAGCGAAACCGGTTCCTGGCCATGTATCGCCAGGGCGACCAGAAACAGCGTGATCGGATTTCTCAGCGCCGCTTCCTGCATGGCCATCAATTCGCCGTTCGTGTTGATGCTCAGCGTATGGTTGGCCTCGATACCGAGCAGGCCTTCGCTTACCTCTCGCACCGCCGCGAGTTCCCTCGAAGCCAGCACAGTGCCCAATTGATCGACATTGCGAATGTCTCCCGCATGCTCCAGGGACAAGGTGTAGATTTCCGCCGCGTCGGGATAGGTCATCAACGCAGTCAGCAAGTCCGCCCCTCCGAACGGATAGATGACCGTCGAGGGCAGACCGGCGGGACGGTGCCGGGCAATGAAGGGCTTCATCACATTCAGGTACTGACTGGCGTAAGCCCGAAGGCGCGGCCTGAACTCGTCGCAGTGTTTCTTGACCACGCTCGCCCTGATGCCCGCGGGCACGGGTTCCGATCCGGCGCAGGCCGCGATCCGGTAAATGACGCGCGCCTCTGCGATGAAATCCCGTCCTGCAGCCGTGTTGACTTCTGCATCCGCCGCAGAAGCGCCTGCGTATTGAGCGAGTGCAAGGACGCCAACGACCGCCGCGATGCCCTGTGCGATGCGGCGACGACGCCAAAAGCGGCTAGGTTCTCGCTTCGCCGTCAAGAATGAACACAGCCTTCCCAGCAGGAGTTCGTGCCAGAGTTTCATCCGGCATAACTTACGCCGGGCGAGAACGGTCGTAAAGCGCTTGCGCAAAGGATATCGAGAATGCCGCGTCCAACAGTCTCTTCGCATCTGACGATCACTCGTTCGAAAACGGGATAGTAATTCAGTTTCATACAAGGCTTTCCAGTGCAGATTGCTAACACTGCCATGCCGATTGTGGTACGCAATTTGCATGAGTTTTTTCAAAGAGCGGGACAAGCGCGGCGCCGCCGCAAATACGCGTGGAGTAGACAGATGATGAAGCGAACGGGGACACTGATAGGCCTGCTGCTGTCGCTGGTGGTCAATGTTGCATATGGCCAACACTCGGGTGCGATGGCGGTTCCGGGCACCGGAATTTCGACTACCAAGCATGATGCCAGAGTTTGGCGTCGGAGCACGCAGGTCTGCAACATCTGTCACACGCCGCACAACTCGAGCACGGAAGGGCCGCTATGGAGCCACGCGACGACGACCGCCAGTTACACGCTCTACGGCTCGTCCACGCTGAATGCGAGTCCCGGCCAACCGGGCGCGGCCTCCAAACTGTGCTTGTCCTGTCACGACGGCACGGTGGCGATCAACAACTTTAACGGGAATACGGGTACCGCCACCACCGGTATCGGTAGCAGCAACATCAACCACATCGGCACCAATCTGAGCAACGATCATCCGATCGGGATCACCTACGATACTGCTCTAGCTGCCGGCGACGGAAAGCTGGCCGATCCGGCCTCGAAAACCGTGACGATAGGCTCGACCGTGAGCAAGTCCGGCACCATCGCGGATTTGATGCTGGTCAACGGCAAAGTGGAATGCACCTCCTGCCACGATGTGCACAACATCTACACCGTGGGAACCAACCATTTCCTGGTCAAGGTGGACGTGGCGGGCAGTTTGCTCTGCCGGCAGTGTCACAACAAGTAGCAACGGTCGCGGCGCGGCAACGGCGCAGAGCTATCGTCGCGCGCGCCCATTCAAGCGCTCGAGGCTATCCCGGTCCAGGATACGCACAGAACCGCGCCGCACCGCGATCAGCCCTGCTTCGTCGAATTTGGTGAAGGTGCGACTGATGGTACCCGAGGTCAGGCCGAGATAACTGCCGATGTCATCGCGCATCGGGCGCAGCTTGAGTTCGGAGGCGGAACCGCCCTGAGCGGCATAGCGCCGCGACAGATCGAGCAGGAATATCGCCATGCGCTGGTCGGCGTTCATGCTGCGCGGGAGCAGCATCATTTCATGTTCGCGCACGATCTCGCGGCTCATCAACATGTGAAAGTGCCGCTGCAGCCTGGGAATCGCCACGGCCAGATTCTGCAATCGGGCGAATGAGATGGCGCAGATCTCGCTGTCATCCAGGGCGCGCGTAGTGCAGGTGTGCCGCTCGCCCTCGATTCCGTCCATGCCCAGGACTTCGCCCGTCATGGTAAATCCCGTCACCTGGTCGCGGCCTTTCTCGAGCATGGAGGTGGTGGCATTTGCCAGGGGGTTCTCCTGTTGGACTTCAGTGCGCCCTATGCCTTTGTTGCTACAGTCTTGAGCTTCCGGCGCGAGGAACATTCCTTGATAGGTGCCGAAAAAAGCGCAAAAACGCAAAAACCGGGCCATCGCCCGGCCGACGTTTCGAGCACACTGCTCCCTTCCCGAAATCGCGCTATCCTAGCGCATGGCGGCGAACGCCACGCGCCGCGAAAAGCTGATTTTTTCAACGCAAGGAAAGGAGACCAGCCATGGGCAATCGTGACAGGCAGAAAAGAGAACAGAAGAAGCCGAAGCAGCCGAAGAAGCCGGCGCCGCCGGTTCGCGCCTGACGGAACCCAGGGCTACACGCCCAGATATTTCAGCCGCAGCTCCGGCTGCGCGCGCAGTTCGGCGGTGCCGCCGTCGTACACGGCTGCGCCCTTGACCAGGATCACGGCGCGATCGGCGATGGCCGAGACCGCGGCGATGTTCTTGTCGACGATCACCGCCGCGATTCCGGCCTGCTTGATGCGGCCGATGATGCCCCAGATTTCGCGCGAGATTTTGGGCGCCAGGCCCTCGGTCGCCTCATCCAGTATCAGCAGGTCGGGGTTGGTCATGAGCGCGCGCCCTATGGTGAGCATCTGCTGCTCGCCGCCGGAGAGTTGCGCGCCGCCGTGATCCAGGCGCTCCGCGAGCCGCGGGAAGGTCTGCAGCACGCGCTCGAAAGTCCAGTCACGGCGGCCGTCCGCGCCCGCGCGCGCCGCCATCACGAGATTTTCGCGCACCGATAGCGTGGCGAAGATTCCGCGGCCTTCGGGCACGTAGGCGATGCCCTTGCGCACGATGGCGTGCGTCGCCGCGTGGGTCATGTCCTCGCCGGCGATGCGCACTTCGCCGCGGCGCGGCCGCACCAGGCCGAGCACGCTTCTGAGCAGCGTGGTCTTGCCCATGCCGTTCCTGCCCATCAGGCCCACCGTTTCGCCGCGGCGCACGACAAAGTCCACGCCGTGCAGCACATGGCTCACGCCGTAGTAGGTGTGGATGCCGCGTGCGGCTATCAGAGTTTCGCTCATCGCGCCGGCCTCTTCAATTTCGGCAGGAACGTCTTCATCCGCTTTCACCTTCGGTGCCGAGGTAGGCTTCCTGCACCGCGGCACTGGCGCGGATTCTCTCCGGCGCGCCCGACTCGAGCACGCAGCCGTTGACCATCACCGTCAGCCGGTCGGCGAGCGCGAACACCGCGTCCATGTCGTGCTCGACCAGCATCATCGCGTGCGCCCGCTTGAGCTTTTGCAACAATTCCACCATGCGCGCCGAGTCCTCGCTGCCCATGCCGGCCAAAGGCTCGTCCAGCAGCAGGATGCGCGGGCGCGTGGCCAGGGTCATCGCGATCTCCAGCCCGCGCTGCTCGCCGTGCGACAGCGTCGCGGCGGTTGCCTGCGCGCGATGTTCCAGGCCGACCTCGCTCAAGGCGCGCATCGCCGCCTCGCTCACCTCGCGGTAGGCCAGCGCCGAACGTATGAAACGCATCGAACTCGGCAGCCTGGACTGCGCGGCGAGCCGGCAGTTTTCGAACGCCGTGAACGGCAGGAAAATATTCGTCTTCTGGTAGCTGCGCCCTACGCCGCGCTGCGAGATGCGCTCGGGCCGCATTCCGGCGATGTCCTCGCCGTCCAGATAGATATGGCCCGAGGTGGCTGCGAGATCGCCGGAGAGCAGGCTGGTGAGCGTGGTCTTGCCCGCGCCGTTGGGGCCGATCACCGCGTGGATCTGGTCGGTGTAGAACTCCAGCGACACTTCGCTCACGGCGGCGAGACCGCCGAAATGTTTGCACAGGCGCTCGGTGCGCAGCACGGCCTCAGTCATCGCGCGCCGCATCCGGTCTTGCGAAAAGGCGACTCGCGAGCCGCCCCAGCCCGAGGAGGCCGTGCGGCAGCACCAGCACCACCAGCACGATGAATCCGCCCATGAGCAGTTGCCAGTGCTTGCCGATGTTCACGCCGCCCACCGCAGGCAGGCCCTGGAAGCCCAGTTCGAGCAGCATCATGGAAAACGCGCCGAGAATCGCGCCGTGCAGCGTCCCCATGCCGCCCAGGATCACCATCATCAGCACGCTGCCCGATTGGTGCCAGCCGAGTATGTCCGGGCTGACGAAGCCGAACTGCGCCGCGGCGAAATAGCCCGCCATGCCCGCGAGCGCGCCCGAGAGCACGAAACAGGCGAGCTTGTAGCCGAAGGTGCGATAGCCGAGCGAGCGCATGCGGTGCTCGTTGACGCGGATGCCGACGATCACGCGGCCGAACAGGGAGGCGAGCAGCATGCGCAGCATGGCGTACACCAGCACCAGCAG
The DNA here is from genome assembly GCA_964400745.1 of uncultured Enterobacteriaceae bacterium. Taxonomy (GTDB): domain Bacteria; phylum Pseudomonadota; class Gammaproteobacteria; order Burkholderiales; family SG8-39; genus 2-12-FULL-64-23. The sequence continues at coordinate 34,083 of CAYNVY010000014.1, forward strand.
CACCAGCATCACGAAATAGAAATGGGTGTGGTTCTCCAGCGTGAACGGCTGCCAGCCCGCGATATCGGCCACCGGCTTGGCGTAGACGTAGATGCCGTCCGCGCCGCCGGCGATCTTGGTGTCGTGAAACACGAAGAAGACCATCTGCGCGAACGCGAGCGTGACCATGATGAAATAAATGCCGGAGGTGCGCAGCACCAGTGCGCCGATGACGAGGGCGAGGAGTCCGGAGCCGGCCATGGCGAGCGGCAGCGACAGCCACAGATTGGCCGCCTCGTACTGCGGCGCGGCGAAAGCGAGGCTGTAGCCGGCGAGGCCGAAAAACGCCGCATGGCCCAGGCTCACCAGGCCGGTATAGCCCACGAGCAGGTCCAGGCTCATGGCGAATATCGCCATGATCATCATCTTGGTGAACAGCTGAATGTAGTACTTCTCGGCGAACGCGGGCAGCAGCGCCAGCGCCAGCGCGCAGCCTATCAGCACGACCGCCGCAACGCGACCCTCGCGCATCAGCCGCGCCTCCCGAACAAGCCTTCGGGCCGCGCGAGCAGCACCACGGCCATGAGCACATAAATCATCATGCCGGAGAGTTCGGGCAGTATCTGCAGGTTGCCGATCTTAACGGTGAGCACCTTGCCGAAGGTATCCACCAGGCCGATCAGGATTGCGGCCAGCATCGCCCCTTTCACCGAACCGATGCCGCCGATCACCACCACCACGAAACAGACGATCAGCACCTGATTGCCCATGCCGGGAAACACCGAGGCCACCGGCGCCGCGATCATGCCGGCGAACGCCGCCAGCGCCACGCCGAGCGCAAACACCAGGCGGTATAGCAGGTCGATGTTGATGCCCAGGGACTGCACCATCTCGCGGTTCGCGGCGCCGGCCCGTATCATCATGCCCAGGCGGGTCCTCTGGATCAGCAGGTACATGCCGAGGGCGAGCGCGATGCACACCGCCGACATCCACAGGCGGTAGACGGGGTAGCTGAGTGTTTCGGTAAGAGGAATAGAGGCCTGCAGCATCGCCGGCACGCTCACCCCGTGCACGTCGTCGCCGAAAACGAGGCTGCGCAGCTCCTCGAAGATCAGGATCAGGCCGTAGGTGAGCAGCACCTGGTACAGATGATCCCGGTGGTACAGCCGGCTGATCAGCAGCCACTCGAGCAGCAGCCCGATCGCCACCGCGAGCACCACCCCGCCCGCCATCGCCAGCCACAGGCTGCCGAAATGCTGCGACAGCGAGAACGCGAGATAGGCGCCCACCATGTAGAAACTGCCGTGCGCCAGATTGATGATGCCCATGATGCCCAGCACCAGCGTCAACCCGCTCGCCACCAGGAACAGCAGGAGGCCGTACTGGATGCCGTTCAGCACCTGGATCAGAAAAGTGTTTGCGTCCATATTTATAGTTGGAGTTTGAAGCGGGAAGCAGGAACAGTCAAACTTTATGCAGCGTCGGAAATTCAATCCAATACGAGTAGCCGCCATTGCGCGCTCCGCGCGCGAACCGTGTTTTCCGCACGGATGAA
>CAYNVY010000014.1:35626-37442 GCA_964400745.1 uncultured Enterobacteriaceae bacterium
AAACACGGTTTTGGGTAAAACACACAACTGCTGGCCTTGGCCTTTATCCAAGTTCGTCGATTGGGCGGGGTTAGGCTTTTCATCCGTGCCCAGTCTCGACGATCCGCGCGGACGGGCAGCCGTCCGCGCAAGCTAGCGCGCAGCAGCCGAAAGCATCCTCCTGCGCAGGCCCGGGCCCGCGAGCGGTTCCAGATGCACGAAGGCCGGCTTGCGCCGGCCTTTCGATTCACTGCTGCACTTCGCTTCAGCCCATCTTGCAGCCGCGCGCCGGATCGGCGAGCGCCTTGTGCGCCACGCCGGTCACCTTATTTTCCTTGCCCACGACCTTGCGCAGATAGATGTCCTGCACCGGGTTGTGCGACTTCGACATGGTCCAGGCGCCGCGCGGACTGTCGATCTTGGCATTTTCCATCGCGGCATAGAGCTCCTTCTTCTTGCTCACGTCGCCGTTCACCGCCTTCAGCCCGGCCGCGAGCAGCAGGCCTGCGTCGTAGCCCTGCACCGCGTAGACGTCGGGCTGCAGCTTGAACGTCTTGGCGTAGTTGAGGCGGAACGTCTTGTTCTTCGGCGTTTCGATGCCGTCGCCGTAGTGCAGGGTGGTTTCTATGCCTTCGGCCGCGTCGCCCACCGCCTCGAGGATGCCGTCGGTGAGGAAGCCCGAACCGTACAGGCCGATCTTGCCCTTCAGGCCCGCCGCCTGCCAGTCCTTGATCAGCTTCGCACCGCCGCCGCCGGCGAAGAACACGAACACCGCATCGGGCTTGATCGAGGCGATCTCGGTCAGCAGCGATTGGAATTCGACGTTTGGAAACGGCAGGAACAGCTCCTTCACGACCGTGCCGCCGGCCTTGGTGAAGCCCTCCTTGAAACCGGCGATGGCTTCTTCGCCCGCGCCGTATTTCCAGGTGAGAGTAACGACTTTCTTGATGCCGCGATCTGCCAGCACCTTGCCCATGGGATAGGCGGGCTGCCAGTTGGTGAACGAGGTGCGGAAGATGTTGGGCGCACATAGCGCGCCGGTGGCCGCATCCGCGCCGGCATTGGGAATGATGTGCAGGATGCCAGTCTCGCGCGCGATTTTCACCATGCCCATGGCGACGCCGGTGTGCACTGTGCCGACCAGCACGTCGACCTTGTCCCGGGTCACGAGCTTATTGGTGTTGTCGGTCGCCTTGGCCGGATCGGATTCGTCGTCCACCGTGAAATATTCCAGTTCGCGGCCACCGAGCTTGCCGCCGGACTCGGCCACCGCCAGCTTGAAGCCGTTGGTGATGGCTACGCCGAGCTGCGCAAAAGTGCCGGTATAGGGCAACATCAGGCCGACACGGATTTTCGCGCCCTGCGCAAACGCAAAATTGGGCAGGCTGGCGACGCCGGCCGCCGCCGCAGCAGTCTTGAGAAACTCGCGCCGGCCGAAAGTTTGATTCTTGCTCATGTGTTTCTCCTCGTTGGAATATGGACTGCTTTTTTGACGTTCTTCATGTTTCCTGCGACTTCGCGCGCAGTTTGAAACGCTGAATCTTGCCGGTGGCCGTCTTCGGCAGCTCGCTCGCGAATTCGACCCAGCGCGGGTACTTGTAGGGCGCCAGCTTGGACTTGACGTGGCGCTGCAGGCTCTCTGCCAGCGCATCGCTGCCTTCGACACCCTGCTTGAGTACGATGTAAGCCTTGGGCTTGATCAGGTCATCCACGTCCGGCTGCCCGATCACCGCCGCTTCGAGCACGTCCGGATGGCTGAGCAGCGCGCCCTCGACCTCGAACGGCGAGACATAGATGCCGCCGACCTTGAGCATGTCGTCGGTGCGGCCGCTGTAGG
>CAYNVY010000015.1:0-35402 GCA_964400745.1 uncultured Enterobacteriaceae bacterium
CACAGGGGGGACCTGTCATTTCTGGGCGGGAAGTTCGGCAACCAGCGCGGACATCGATTCGGAATTGGCGCGAAATTCGGCTGAGCGGGCATTGAGGCTGGTTTTGAGTGTGCTCATGGCAGGCTGCGGGAAGAATGGAATCGGCGCGCATACGCTCGATGCGCGTCCGAAAAAGGCATTATAGCAACCACCAAGCAGTCTCCCGCGGCAGTGATCGGGCGCGAAGCCCGGTACGGTTGCGGCCTCAATGGCAGTACAGGCTGAGCCGCCTGTGTTCGTAGGTTTCTTCCGTCTTCGCCTGCCCGTTGCACAGGTATTCGACGTGCAGGCTCTTGCGATTTCCGGGCGAGGGATCGCCGCAGATCGCGTTGCTCACGTCGACCTCGGCGCTGGTGCGGCCGTTGAAGCGCTGTGCCGCCCATGCGGTGAGATCGCAGGCCTTGTGATCGTCGCCGTAGCGGGCGCGGATGACGATGATGCCTGCAGGTACCATGCCTGACCGCCTCGCCGAATGCGATTGAGCCGGGCTCAAGTGAGTCGCGCCCAGACCGTCCTGGTAGCCCCTGCCGTAGCCTTCTCGATAGCCGCGCTCGAAGTCCGATTCGGCGCAGGCGGGTTGTACACAAAGCGCGAGCAGCAAGCCCGCAAGGCTCATGGCGCCCAGATGTGATCGCAGCATTTTCAACGGGCCGGACATGGCTCATCCTCATGTTTGAAGTCGGAAAGTGCTTCAGTATACTTGTGCAGCCCGGATCCTGAATGGCTGGACGGGGTGAAATGCAAGGAATTCCGATGCATTCGCAATTGACTTCGCTGCTTCGCTAACGCATCATTTCGCGTGCTTCGCAAGCCTGTCGCAGGCGACACACCCTGCACTTCGATAGCCAATCACAAGACGCCCATGTCCCGCATACTTCTGCTCCACGCCACCACCGAAGGCCAGACCGCGCTCATCGCCGAACGCATCGCGCGCACGCTGCGAGACAAGGGGCACAACGTGGACCTGCGGCCGGCGGACGCGGTGCAGCCCCCCTTGGATCCGTCTGCTTATGACGGCGTGATGATAGGCGCCTCGATACACTATGGGAACCACCCGGCTTACCTGCGCAAGCTGGTGAGCCGGCATCGCGACGCCCTCGCCGCCCGGCCCTGCGCCTTCTTCTCGGTGAGCCTGAGCGCCGGCGGCCCGCGCCCGAAACCGGCGGCGGCGCAGCGCTATATCGACAAGTTCATCCGCAGGACCGGCTGGCAGCCGCAGTTGGCGATCAGTTTCGCCGGGGCGCTCAAATGGAGCTTCTACGGGCCGATCAAGCGCAGGGTGATGTTTGTTTTCATCAGCCTCGGCGGCGGCAATACCGACATGTCGAACGACTACGAATACACCGACTGGAAGGCAGTGGAGCAGTTCGCCGACGCCTACGCGCAGCGCTTGAGCCGGACCTGATGCCGAGCCGCGCGCCTCAAACGCGGCGGCCGACGATGAGGAGATCGCGCTCGATCCCGTCGAGCAGCGCGACTTTCGGCAACTCGCCCCATCGGGCAAATCCGAACGCCTCGAATAATCTCAGGCTAGGCGCGTTGTGGGCAAAGATGAAACCGAGCAGGGTGTCCACGCCGATCGACGGCGCATACGCCAGCGCCTGCTGCAACAGATAGGCGCCGAGTCCGCGTTGACGAAACGCCTCGTGAACGTAGATGCTGAGTTCGGCGGTCTTGTTGTACGCCGGCCGGCCGTAGAACGAGGAAAAGCTCAGCCAGGCGGCGATCCGGCCCTCGATCTCCACCACCCAGAGCGGACGCGAGCCAGGCGGGTGAGCGTCGAACCATCCGACCCGGCTCTCGATCGACACCGGTTCTGTATCCGCAGTGACCTGGCGCGAGGCGACCGTGGCGTTGTAGATCTCCACGATCTGCGCCAAATCGCCGCGTGCCGCCAGACGATGATGGAAGGACACTGTCACCCCGGTCGATCAGGCATGAACCCTGAGCTTGACGCTATCTCGATTTGCGCAGCGTCGGATTCAGCAGGTCGATGTCCGCCTGCACCTGTTCGCGGCTGCGCGCGTAGACCAGCTCCCGCCCCATGATGCTGCCGGCGTAGGCGAGACCGTTTCGGGTCGGAGTCAGCGTGCATTTGACGTTGTGCACACCCTCGCCGAGCACGACTTCGATCCCGCTCGCGCGCTTGGACAGGACCACGACGTCCATGACCTGTCCGTTTTCCGTGCGCACCTTGATCTTTTCTATATTCGTCACGTTATCGGTCCTGCTGGGTGATGTTGGAGCGGGTTTCCGCTCTACAGCGAAAAAGCCCGGCACGAAGCCGGGCTTTTTCACTTCGACAAGAGCTCAGTTCACTCTGCGATGTAGTCGGTGACCGCCATCCATTTTCCGTTCTGGATCTGGCCGATGCGCGACTTGGTGTTGCCGAGGTGGCTGGTCTTGGTGAACGTGAATCCGGGACCGCCGAACATGTCGCGCGGGAAGCTTTTCGCCTCGAACGCATTCGCCAGGCTGTCGGTGGTCAGATTCTGGCCGGCCCGCTCCGCGGCACCGTAGAACAGGTCGACCGCCGAATAACCGTAGGCGGAGAACAGGCCCGGGTCTTCCTTGAACTTGGCCTTGTAGCGCGCACCCCACTCGCGCACGTTCTTCGAAGGATCGTCCATGTAGGGCACGCCGGTCTGGAAGGTGGCATACAGACCGTCCATCGCCTTGCCGCCGAGCTTGTGGATCAGGTCGGTGTAGGCAGCCGAGGAACCGAGGAACTGCGGCTCCCAGCCCATCTTCTTGGCCGTGCCGATGGCGCCTAGGGTTTCGCGGATGATGGTTCCCAGAACCATGGTATCGCAGCCGGAACTCCTCATCTTCGCCACCTGCGCCGAGAAATCGGTCGCGCCGCGCTTGAACGTGGTCTTTTCGGCGAATTCCTGCTTGATGTCCTTCAGACCCTGCTCCGCGCCGCGAAACACTTCGAGCCCGAATTCGTCGTCCTGATACAGGACGCAGAATTTCTTCGAAGCGCGCTCCTTGGCCATCCACTTCACCCCCATGCGCATCTGGTCGTAATAGGGCGCGGCAAAGGAGAACTTGAGTTTGCTGATCGGTTCGTACATTTCGCGCGCGGCGGTCAGCGGCATCAGGTTCGGGACGTTCTTCTCGAACATCGGCTGAAAGCTGGCCATCGCCACCCCGGTGCCCAGCGTGCCTATCATGGCGAAGATCTTGTCCTGCTGCACCAGTTTTTGCGCCGCGAGCAAGCCCTTCTTCGGATCGTAGCCGCTGTCCTCGATCACCATCTTGAGCTTGCGCCCGTTGATGCCGCCGCTCTCGTTGATTTCCTCGACCCGCATCATGATGCCGTTCTTCAACTGCTTGCCGAAGCCCGCCAGAGGACCCGACAAGTCCTGGATGGAGCCGACGACGATCTGGTCCTTGCTCACGCCCTGCTGGGCTTGAACCGCGGTGCCAAACACCAGGGCGGTCGCTGCCATGGCAATGCTGCTTATGCGCTTCATTGTCTCCTCCTCAGGATAAATGTTCAGTTGCGGTACATCGATTCTATAAGTTCTGCGTACTTCTGGCTCACGAACTTGCGCTTGAGCTTCATCGTCGGGGTCAGTTCCTCGTCCTCGGCACCGAGTTTGTTCTCCAGCAGGCGGAATTTCTTCACCTGTTCGACCCGGGCGAACTGCCGGTTCACCCGCTCCACCTCCGACTCTATCAGCTTCTGCACCTCGGCGGCGCGGCACAGGCTGGTGTAGTTCGAGAACGGTATGTCGTGGTCCTGGGCGAATTTTTCGACGTTGTCCTGATCGATCATGATCAGGCAGACCAGGAAAGGCCGCTTGTCGCCGATCACCACCGCGTCGGTGATGTAGGGCGAGAACTTGAGCTGGTTTTCGATTTCGGAGGGGGTGATGTTCTTTCCGCCGGCGGTGATGATGATGTCCTTCAGCCGGTCGGAAATCTTGAAATAGCCGTCGGCGTCGACCAGGCCGACGTCGCCGGTATGCAGCCAGCCCTCGGCATCTATGGTTTCGGCGGTTTTCTCCGGCTGGTTCAGATAACCCATGAAGACGTTCTTGCCGCGGATCAGCAGTTCGCCCTCGGGCGACAGGGCGACCTCGTTGAAAGCCGCCGCCGTGCCTATCATGCCCGGTTTGATCCGGGCTATCGGCATGGCCGTGCCCGAACCGGAGGATTCGGTCTGCCCCCAGACCTCGAGCATGGGCACGCCCAGCGCCATGTACCAGCGCACCAGATCGGGTGAGATCGGCGCCGCGCCGGTGAAGAGGCGCCGGCTGCGATGGATTCCGATCAGCTTGCGCACGTTATCGAGCACCAGCACCCGCGCCAGCCAGTGGAGAAAGCGCAGGCCGCCGCCGACCGTTTCGCCCGCTTCGAGGCGCTTCACCACTTGCATGCCGACGCCGATGGCGAGCCGGTACGCCCATTTCTCGAAAGCGGTGCCCTCGGACAGCGCGATGGTGACCGCCGAATAGAATTTTTCCCAGATGCGCGGCACGGCGCCGAATACGGTCGGCGCGATCTCGCGCACGTTCTCCGGTATGGTTTCCGGATTCTCGACGAAGTTGAGCTTGGTGCCGCTGTAAAGACTGAGATAGGCGCCGAGTATGCGCTCGGCGACATGACACAGCGGCAGGAAGCACATGCGCTCGTCCGTTTCGTCCTGCGGGAAAATCGCGTTCAGTCCGTGCACGGTAAACACCACGTTGCGGTTGGAGAGCATCGCGCCTTTGGGGCGGCCCGTGGTGCCGGACGTGTAGATGAGAATAGCCAGGTCTTGGCCCTTGCGGGAGGCGAGCCGCTCGCTCCATTCGGCCTCGGCCGCGGCAGCGCCGATGCGCTCGCGGCGCACACGGCCGAGCTCGCGCAGCTTGGCCAGGCTCAGCACCTGCGCGTCGTCCAGGTCGCGCAACCCTTCCATGTCCCAGACGATGATCCGGCGCAGCAGCGGCAGGCGCTCGCGGCATTCGAGCGCCTTGTCGAGCTGCTCCTCGTCCTCGACGAAGAGATAAACCGACTCCGAGTCCTGCATCAAATACTCGACCTGCGCCACCGCATCGGTCGGATAGATGCCCGAACTGACGCCGCCGGCGCACAGCACGCCGAGGTCCGAAATGAGCCATTCCTGTTCGGTGTTGCCGAGGATGGAGGTGCGCTCGCCCGGCGCAAAGCCCAGCTCGATCAAGCCTGCCCCGACTTCCTGAACCATCCCGGCCAGTTCACGCCAGCTCAGGCTCTGCCACAGGCCGAAGGATTTTTGGCGGAAGATCACCGCTTCGCCGCGCAGCTGCGCCGCGTTCCAGAACACTTGCGCGATGGTCTCCCCCGGAACCACCGGCGCGGGCGTTTCGTTCGCTTTCGTTTGCGTACTCATCAGCGCCAGTTCTTCTTCTTTTTCCAGCGACGCGTGCCGCGCACCCCGCTGTCCTTCATGCCGAGGTAGAACTCCTTGATGTCCTCCTTTTCCAGCAAAGCCTTGCAGCTGTCCTCCATGACGATGCGGCCGACCTCGAGCACATAGCCGTAGTCGGCATACTTCAGCGCAACCATGGCGTTCTGCTCGACCACGAGCAGGGTGACGCCGCGCTCGCGATTGATGCGCACGATGATCTCGAAGATTTCCCTGGTCAGCTTGGGCGAGAGCCCCAGGCTGGGCTCGTCGAGCAGGATGATGCTCGGCCGTGCCAGGAGCGCGCGGCTGATCGCCAGCATCTGCTGCTGGCCGCCCGAGAGCTGGCCCGCGGGTTGCGCGGCACGCTCGCCCAGGATAGGGAAATAGTTGAACACCGCTTCGATGTCTTTCGCCACCTCCGCCTTGTCGGAGGCCGCCCGGGTGTAGGCGCCCATCAGCAGGTTTTCGCTCACCGTCAGAAACGGAAATATCTCCCGTCCCTCGGGCACCTGCACGATGCCCATGCGCACGATCCGGGCCGGATCCAGCTTCTGGATCGGCTGCCCGCGAAACAGCACCGATCCCTTCTGCGGGTCGATGATGCCGGAGATGGTCTTGAGTATGGTCGACTTGCCCGCGCCATTCGACCCGAGCACGGTGACGATGCTGCCCTCCTTCACGCTGAGCGAAACGCCGCGGATCGCCTTGACCGGCCCGTAGGAGGACTCCAGGTTGCTGAGTTGCAGGATGGGGGGGCTGACGTTCACGCTTTTGTCCACGTTCTTGTCGACGTGTTTGTCCGCGCCCAGGTCTGGGTCCTTCACGGCGTCAGTCATCGGCGCCGCCCAGATAGGCCTCGATCACGCCCGGGTGCGCCTGGACCTCCGCCGCCGTCCCCAGCGTCAGTACCTCGCCCTGGTTCAAGGCCAGCACCCGGTCCGACACGCGGGAAACCAGGCTCATGTCATGCTCGACCATGATTACGGTGATACCCAGATCGTTTTTGATGTCGTCGATCCAGAAACCCATTTCCTCCGTTTCCTCGACGTTCAAGCCGGAAGAGGGCTCGTCCAGCAGCAGCAATTTCGGCCGCATCGCCAGCGCGCGGCCCAACTCGACCACTTTGCGCACCCCGTAGGGCAGGTTGACCACCATGCTGTCGCGATAGTGCTGCAGGTCGAGAAATTCGATCACCTCCTCGGCGTGGCGGCGGAACTGCAGCTCGGTGCGGTACACGCGCGGCGTGAACAGCAGATCCTGCCACCACGAGGAATGGCGCTGACAGTGGCGGCCGACCAGCAGATTCTGCAATACCGTGGCGTGCTCGAACAACTCGATGTTCTGGAAGGTGCGGGCGATGCCGAGGCGGGCGATTTCGTAGGCCGCAAGATGGGAGATGGCCTCGCCTTCGAAAATCACCCGTCCCGCGCTAGGCCGGTAAAGGCTGCTGATGATGTTGAAGATGGTGGTCTTGCCGGCGCCGTTCGGCCCGATCATGGAAAACACTTCGTGCGGCCAGACCTCGAACGAGACGTCGTTGACGGCCCTGACGCCGCCGAAGTGGATGGACACGTTCTGCGCCTGCAGCAGCGGGGCGGTCATGCCTGCGATTCCGTTGCCGCGCTCATTTCAGCCGTTCCGATTTCATGTAGCTCTTCTGGCGCCTGAACATGCCCTTGCGGTAAAAGGGAAAGATCTCGAGGAAAGTGCGCAGCTTGAGCCACATGCCGTAGATGCCCAGCGGCTCGTAGAGCACGAAAGCCACCAGGAAAATGCCGAAAATGGTCGGCTGCAGGCCCGTCTGCTGGCCGATCTCGGGCGGCAGCCAGTCCTTCGCGGTGACGATCAGCTGCTGCGCCAGAATCCAGAAGGCGGCGCCGAAAATGGCGCCGTAGATCGACCCCAGGCCGCCGATCACGATCATGATCAGCAGTTCGATCGACTGCAGGATGGTGAACTGCTCCGGAGAAATGAAGCGCAGCTTGTGCGCGTAGAGCGCACCGGCGATGCCGGTAAGCGCGGCCGAGAGCGCAAAGGCGATGGTCTTGTAGCGTGCCAGGTGGATGCCCATGCTCTGCGCCGATATTTCCGAATCGCGGATGGCGACGAAGGCGCGCCCGGTGGGGCTGCGCATCAGGTTCATGACGCCGACGATGCACAGGATCAGGATCGCCAAAGCGACGTAATAGAAGCGCGCTTCGCTGTCGATGGGCAGGCCGAAGATTTCCAGGTTACCCAGGGTGATGCCGGTGTTGCCGCCGGTGACGCTGTCGGCGCGGGTCACCGCCTCTTCCACGATGAAGCCGAAGGCCAGGGTCGCGATCGAAAGGTAGATGCCCTTGACGCGCAAGGCAGGCAAGCCGACCACGATGCCGGTCAGGCCCGCCACCAGCGCCGAGCTCGCCAGCGACAGCACGAACGGCCAGCCCCGCAGCTGCAGATAGGCTTCGGTGTAAGCCCCCATGGCGAGGAAAGCGGCGTGTCCCAGGGAAACCTGCCCGGTAAAACCGACCAGCAGCATCAGGCCCAGGCCGACCACGGAATAGATCCAGACGAACACCAGTTGCGAAATGAAGTAGTCGGAGAACACCATCGGCGCTGCGGCGAGCCCGAGCAGCAGCAGGCCGTACCAGAATTTCTGGCCGCCGTGCTTGAACAGCGCCAGATCCTGTTCGTAACGCGTCTTGAAGATGAAGCGCATCAGACTTTCTTCCGCATCTTTTCGCCGAACAACCCGTTCGGCAGCACCACCAGCATGACCAGCACCAGGATATAGGCGGCGATGTCCTTGAAGCCTTCGGGCAGATAGAAACCGGCGAGCGATTCGGCGATGCCGATGATGAGGCCGCCGACCAGGGCGCCGGGAATGCTGCCGAAACCGCCGACGACGGCCGCGGGAAAGGCCTTCAGCCCGATAAAGCCCATGTTGACATGCACGAAAGTGATAGGCGCGAGCAGCAGTCCGGCGCAGGCGGAGACCGCGGCCGAGATGCCCCACACCAGCATGTTGATGCGGCGCACCGGAATGCCCATGTAAAACGCCGCGAGCTGATTCTGCGAAGTCGCCTGCATCGCGATGCCGAGCTTGGTGTAGCGGAAAAACAGGAACAGGATCGCGATCAGCAGGGCGGTCACCGCGATGACGACCATGTGTTCCATCGACAGCACCAGCGCGTCGCTGCCGCTGCCCAGGCGCAGCACTTCGTCCTTGTAGGGCACCGGCAGCGTATGGGTCTCCGTGCCCCAGCCCGGAATCATGGTGACCAGGCCGCGCGCGAGATAGCCCATGCCTATGGTCAGCATCACCACGGTGAACGCCGGCTGGCCCAGAAGCGGCCGCAGCAGGGCCCGTTCCATCAACATGCCGAACAGCATGGCCACCGCCAGAGTCGCGAGAAACGCCACCCAGAACGGCATCCCCAGCACCACCATGCAGGACAGGCCGAGAAAGCCGCCCAGCATCATCAAGTCGCCCTGGGCGAAATTGACGGTTTCGGTGGCCTTGTAGATCAGCACGAAGCCGAGCGCGATCAGGCCGTAGATGCAGCCTTGCGCGACGCCGCTGATCACGAGTTGCAGAAACTGCACCTGAGCCTGTCTCCCCCGCCCTATGCGGTGTTTTCCTTGTCGCCCGGCTTCAAGCGTCCGGGGTCAGTACTTTCAGTACTTCCAGCCGCCGGTGGCGAGCCACTGCTCGACCTGTTCCAGCCGGTCGGCGCCCCAGAAGGCCTCCCCGTCTATGACGATGAAGGGCGAACCGAAGGCGCCGCGGGCGACTGCTTTTTCGACTTCGACTTTCACCAGATCCTTCAGCGCCGGATCGTTGATTCCGGCGCTGACCTCCTCGGCCTTCAGCCCGAATTTGACGCATACCGCGATCGTGTCGTCCGGGTTGGAGATATTGATGTCATCGACAAAATACGCGCGATACAGCGCCAACACCAGCGACTTGGCCTGTTTCGGGTCGGTGCGGTTCAACCAGTAGAAGGCGCGCGCCGGCGCTTGCGATGAAATCGGAAAGACGGAGGGCAGCTGGTACTCCACGCCGTAGAACTTGGCGCTGCGGGCGAAGTCGCGCTTGGCGTAATCGCCTTTCATCGGCACGCCCGGCAGCGGTACGCCGCCGGTAATCTTCATCGCAGCGCCTATCAGGAACGGGCGCCAGCTCACCTCGCGTCCGTATTTCGCCCCAAGCGCGTCGATCTTGGTGCTGGCGAAATAGCCGTAGGGAGAAGAAAAGTCGAAATAAAAATCGATGGGCGCCGCCACGCTCAACTCCCCGATTGGTGTCGTTCGACCGCCTTGGCGACGGATTTCATTTCTTCGCTGGCGCAGGCTTCGCCCGCTCCGTCGGTTTCGCCGGCGCGCGCAACTCGCTCATCGCGCCGTAGACCAGCGAGCTCAGCTGCTCGCGGTTGTACTTGCGTATGTCCCCGGGACCGACGGTGCCCAGAACCACGACCAGCTTTTCCTGCGGGTCGGCCCAGTACGCAGTGCCGTTGGCGCCGTTCCAGCTGTAATCTCCCTTGGTGCCCGACACGGCGGCGATGCCGTCGTTCATGCGCACGGCGACGCCCAGACCGAAACCGTAGCCGTCGCGATGCGGCTCGACCAGTGCGACATTGTTCTTGATCGACGGCGGCAGGTGGTTGCTGGTCATCACCTGCACCGTCTTCGGGCTGAGGATGCGTTTGCCGTCGAGCGTGCCGCCATTCAGCAGCATCTGGCCGAAACGCAGATAGTCGCCCACGGTGCCGAAAGCGCAGGCGCCGCCGCAGTCGAATTTGGCCTTCTCCTCCAGGATGGCGATACGCTGCGGCTTGCCCGTGACCGGATCGACCGGCAGCCCGCGCGCGAGGCGCTTTTCCTTCTCCGCCGGAACCGAGAACGTCGTGTCGGGCATCCCGATCTTGTTCCAGACATTCTCGCTCAGGTATTCGCCGAGGCGCTTGCCGCTGACTTTTTCGACGACGAGTCCGAGCACATCGGTCGCGAAGCTGTATTCGAACACCGTGCCCGGCTGATGCACCAAAGGCAGCTGCGTGATCTTGTCGATGAATTCCTTGCCGGTGTATCCGGTGGCCGCGGCAAAACCGGTCGGGTAGAGCTTGTGCACCGGCATGTTGCCGCGCCCGCCGTAGGTCAAGCCCGAAGTGTGGCGGAACAGATCGTGGATGTAGATCGGCTGCTTCTGCGGCTCCATGACGAGTTCGCCCGAGGCATTGGGCACGCCCACGCTCATCTTGCCGAAGTCCGGGAAATACTGGTCCAGCCGGCTCTTCAGCAGCAGTCGCCCTTCCTCGTTCAACTGCAAGGCCGCGACGCTGGTCATCGGCTTGGTCATGGACGCCAGATTGAATATGGCGTCCAGCGGCATCGGTTCGCCGCTCGCCTTGTTCAGGAAACCATGCGCCTTGTAGTACACGAGCTTGCCGTCGCGCGCGATCGCGACGACGGCGCCGGGGATGCGGTCCGCTGCGATTTCGCGCGCGTAGAAAGCGTCGATGCGCGCCAGACCTTCCGTCGAAAAGCCGGCGCGAGCGGGACTGGTCATGGGCAGCGGCGTGGCTGGCGCAGCAGCCAGAGGCGACGCGCTTGCAAGCGCGGCGACAGCCCACGCAATCGACAACGAGGCGGGCATTTTTCTGAATGCGTGCATTTCCGGTCTCCCTTGGTTGATGCGAGCAGGATAGATCGGATTGCGGCCACAGGCAATCACGCGCTGCCGCAGAACCCGGCAACCAGGTGAAACCGCAAGCGTCAGCGCCAGTGGCGCGACGCGCTCAGCGTGAACGGCAGCGACCTTCGGGCGAATTGACGCCGCAGCCGCCGACCGAAACGGTCGACGAGATCCGCTCCAGCACCAAGCCGCTGTCGCCCTGCTGAAAGCCGTCTACTGCACTTCCTGCCGATTCGCCGCCGGGCACATCCGCGCCTGTTCCAGATCCGCTCCCCGGGCCTGACCCGGCTGCCGTGGCGGGCAGGGTATTGATGGCATCGACGCCCGCAGGCGCGACCGCGGCCGGAGAGAAAGCAGGCGGAAGCGCGGGCGGCGCGGTGACGCTGGCGATAGTCGACAACGCGGCGCCGCTCGTCGTGCTTGCCGGCGCGCTTACCGTCAGGACGCCGTCGACGAAATTGATGGTGTAGTTGGCGGCCGTCTGTCCGGACGGCGTGATGCGGTAGCTGCCCGTTTGCGACGCGATCGTGGCCGGCGTGACCAGCACCAGCGAGCCGCTCAGGCTGCCGGGTCCGTCGCTCGCCTTGAAGCCGCCGTAGCTGGCGCTGAACGGCGGGTTCGCCGTGCCCGCCGGTCTGGATTTGTCGTCGGCGGTGACGCTGAGCGCCGCCGGTGAGATGGTGCCCGCGCCGCTGGCCGCGGCCGGCAGCCTGTAGTTGGCGATCAAGGTACCCGCGGTGGCGGAGAAGTCGCCGCCAGCCAGCGTCGCCGTCACCACGCGGGTTCCGGCATCCTTGCCGTCGTAACTGCCCGCGGTCTGCGTCACGATCAACGATTCGGCGCCGACAAGGCCGGCGAGGCTGTAGTTGCCCGCGGCCAGCGTCGCCGCCGTGCTGCCGTCGTAGGTCTTCGTCGGATTGCCGACGATGCGCGCATCAAGGTTAGCCGGCGTGATGTCGGCGCCGGCGATCGCGCCGGTGTTCAATGTGTAGTTGCGCGCATCCGCTCCCGCAACGGCGATGCCGCGCACGCTCACCGGCTTGGCGATGCCCGCATTCTTGTCGTTGAAGTCAGCCGCGCCCACCGCCAGCGTCAACAGGTCGCCCGCCACGCCGTTGTCGCTCAAGGCGACCGTCGCCGTGCTGCTGCCGTCGTACACCTTGTTCTGCGCGGTGGCGATAACAGTGAGCGGACGCGCGGTGATGTCGGCGCTGATGCTCGCCGTGGCGTTGAACGTGTAGTTGCCCGCGTCGGCGCCGCTGACACCGATGCCGCTCACGTTCACCGGTTTGGCGGTGCCTACGTTCTTGCTGTCGAAGGTCGCGGCGGCATTGCTCAGCGCCAAGGCGTCACCGCTGATTCGATTGTCGTTGAGCGTGACAGTGGCAGCGGTGTTGCCGTCGTAGACTTTGCTCTGCGCTGCAGCCGTGACCGTCAGCGCGCGCGCGCTGATGTCGGCCGCGGTCGCCGCGGCGTTGTTGAACGTGTAGTTGCCCGCATCCGCGCCACTCAAGCCGATGCCGCTGACATTCACCGCCTTGGCGATGCCGGCGTTCTTGCTATTGAAGTCGGCTGCGCCGACCGACAGGATCAACAGGTCGCCGGCGACGCGGTTGTCGCTCAAGCTGACCACCGCGGTAGTATTGCCGTCGTAAGTCTTGTTCTGTGCGGCGGCTGTCAAGGTCAGCGCACGTGCGGTGATGTCGGCCGTGGTCACGGCCGTGGCATTGACTGTGTAGTTGCCCGCATCCGCTCCTGTAAGCGCGAGGCCCGCGCCGGTCACCGTCTTGCCCGCGGCTACGTTCTTGGTGTCGAAGGTCGCCGTGCCGCCGCTGTAGCTCACCGCATCTGCGCCCAATACGCCAACGAGCGAGCGACCGGTGATCGTCGCAGCCCGCGTCGCGTCGTAGGTCTTGCTCGCCGCCGTGATGTCGCCTGTGATTGCGCGCGGTGAAATCACCCCTGTTGCGTCTGACACAAACGTATAGCTGTAGTTGTTGCCGCCGTTGCCGTCGCTCACCGCGCCGGCAGCGCTCAGCGTCTTGCCGCTGCCCGCGTTGCGGTTGTCGTACGTCTGCGCGAAGCTCGTCGTGCTGTCGCCGGACTGCAGCGCACCGGCGCTGATCACCGGCGCCACCGCCGAACCTGTCGTGCCGTCGTAGGTCTTCGTATCCGTCTGCGCCGTCACCGTCAGCGCGCGTTGATTGATCACTCCCGTGGCGTCGGTCACGAAACTGTAGCTGTAGTTGTTGCCGCCGTTGCCGTCGTTCACCGCGCCCGCGGCGCTCAGCGTCTTGCCGCTGCCCGCGTTGCGGTTGTCGTACGTCTGCGCGAAGCTCGTCGTGCTGTCGCCGGACTGCAGCGCACCGGCGCTGATCACCGGCGCCACCGCCGAACCTGTCGTGCCGTCGTAGGTCTTCGTATCCGTCTGCGCCGTCACCGTCAGCGCGCGCTGGTTGATCGTCCCGACCGCATTCGATGCGGTCAGTTGGTACCCATAGACCGTCGCGCTGCCGTTGGTGGCTGTTGCAGCGCCGGCCACGGTGATCGTTTTCCCGCTCCCGGCATTCCTGTTGTCATATGTGCCGGAAGCAGGCATCCCGGCCCCTGCTGCGACATCGCCGTCGATCGCCCCTGCTATGGCCGTGTAGTTGGCAGCGGCAAGGCTCGCGCTCGTGCCGCCATCGTAGGTTTTCGCGACGGGTCCGACCAAGGTTGCGCTGAGAACAGGCGCGATGGCGTAGAGAAACCCGTTGTTATTCGAATTGCCGTCCGCGACGGCGGTGCTGCCGTAGGTCGCGCCATATTGCTTGAAGTCGTAGGCGAGCGCTCCGCGCGTATCGCTCGCGGGATTTCGTGACCAGACCAGGAATCGGCCGGCTGGGTTGCTGGCGTTGAGCGCGCCCGCGCCGACGTTGTTGGTGAATACCCCGCCTGCCCCGGTAGCGGCCAGAACCAAAGCGTCGCCAGTCCCGGTGGCCCTGAGTACCGTTCCCCCGTTGTTCAGCGTGACAACGCCAGGGGTGGTGCCCAGAATGCTGTTGGCGGTGATCGACGCGCCCAAGGTCAAGCCCGCGCCGCTGGCGCTGAAGGCGTTCAACTGCGTGCCGCCGCCGATCACCGCGCTGGTGGCGATAGTGCCCAGCGCACCCGAGTTCAGCGCGAGGTCAAACCCTCCGTTGATGGTCTGCGCGATAGTCAGATTGTCTCCCGCGCCACCCGCGGTCGTCACGGAAGAATTCCCGGTGAGCGTGACAGCGCTGTTGAAGGTAACGGTGTCGGCGCCCGCCGTCCCCAGCGTCGCCAGATCGCCAGCTAGACTGGTCGCGCCGGTGTAACTTTGTGCTCCCTTGGTCCGTACCGAGCCCAAGGCGACGCTGCCGCCCGTTGCACTCAGTGTGGTTACTGCATTTGTCGCCGCCCCGCCGGCAAGAGTCACGGCGCCGCTCCCGGCGGTTAGAGCCAGAGTTCGCGCGGTGGCATCTTCGTTCAGCGCGCCGTCAAGGCGAATGCTTCCGCCGGCGCCACCCACGGTACCGCCCGTAGTATTGATAGTGACGCTGGTGCTCAGAGTCGTAGCATCCTTGACCCAGACCTGAGCACCGGCGCCCGCTGTGCCGCTTCCAACACGGGCACCTCCCGTAGCCGTCAAATTACCTGTGAGCGTCACAGTAGGCACTGCGCCGCCGGCATCCACGGTAATGGCTCCTGCGCTGCCACCGTTGGCGTTGCCCGTCGCACCAGCATTGCCGCCAGTCGTCGAGATCGTGCCTGCGGTGACGTTGTCACCAGTGTCCGCGAGTGATACCGCCCCACCGTTGCCACCCGCCATACTGGCACCGTTACCCGCCGAGCCACTCGCTGTGATAGCGCCCAGCGCCGTGATCGCCCCACCTGCGTTCACAGTGACATTGCCCGCGTTGCGCCCCGCATTGCCCGCAATCGCCGCGCCACCGGATGTGGTGATCGCACCCGCGCTCAAGGTCCCCGTGCTCGTGAGACTGACAGCGCCACCGTTGCCGTTTGAGCCGCCCGTGGTAGTCAAAGCACCCAGCACGGCGTTGCTGCCGCTCGCCGTGATGCTGCCTGCGCTACCGCCTGCGCCCGTGCCCGTTGCCGCACCGGCCGAAGCGGTGATCGCGCCGGTGCTGAGCGTGCCTGCGCCCGTGATGGAAACCACGCCCGCCGCGCCACCGGCCTGGTTGGTCCCCAGGCCCGCACCGCCGCTGGCGGTGATCGCGCCGCTGACCGAGCGGTTGGTGCCGGTGAGGGTGATGTTGCCTGCGTTCATGCCGCTGCCGGTCACACCCGCGCCGCGCGCCACGGCGCTGGTGTTGATCAGGCCGCTGACGCTGACCGCCCCCTGCGAGGACAGCGTGACAGCGCCGCCGTTCGCGTTGGTCGCGCCGCCGGCGGTGATCGCGCCGGTGGTGAGGCCCAGCCCGGCGGCATTGTTCGTAACCAGCACAGCCCCGGTGGTGCCCCCCGTGCCGGTGCCGAACGCATTGCCTGCCGTGGTGGTGAGCGCGCCCAGCGCAATGGCGCCGACGGTGGCCGAATTGTTGGTGACAGTGATGGAGCCGGCGTTGCCGCCGTTGGCCAGCGGCGTAATGCCCGCGCCGCCTGCGCTGCTGATTGCGCCGGTGGTGATGGCTCCGGTGGAGGTGATCTGCACGGCCGCGCCGTTGCCACCGGCCTGGTTGGCGCCCACGCCCGCTGTACCCGAAGCGGTGATCGCCCCCGTGCCGGTGCTCACGCCCGCGCCCGAGAGCGTAACGCTACCTGCGTTGCGCCCGGCGTTGCCGCTGATGTTGGTGCCTCCGGCCGTGCTGATCGCACCGGCCGCACCGGTGGACAGCGCACCCAGCGCGCTCAGGCTGACGTTGCCGCCGTGGCCCTTGGTCCCGCCAGTGGTGGTGACAGTGCCGGTGGTGAGATTGCCCGCAGCAGCCGTGTTGCTCACGGTGATGAAGCCTGCCGCGCCACCCGCGCCCGTGCCCAGTGCATTGCCCGTCTGCGCAGCCAACGCACCTGTGGTGACGTTGCCCGAGCCGCTGTTGGCCACCGTGATGCTGCCTGCGCTGCCGCCAGCCGCGTTGGTGCCCGCCGCAGTTCCGCCGCTCGCCGTCATCGCCGCGGCCGCGATGCCCCCCACGCCGGTGATCGACACCGCCCCGCCGTTGCCACCGGCCCGGTCGCCCGTGAGCACGCCCGCGCTCCCGCTTGCGGTCACAATCCCCAGCGCCGTAATCGCACCGCCCGCATTGAGCGTGACGTCCCCCGCGTTACGCCCCGCATTGCCCGCAATCGCCGCGCCACCGGAAGTCGTGATCGCCCCAGCACTCAGCGTGCCCGTGGTCGTGAGACTGACGGCACCTCCGTGAGCGTTGCTGGCCGCTGGCCCTGCCGTGCTAAGGGCGCCCAGCACGGCGTTACTGCCGCTCGCCGTGATGCTGCCTGCGCTACCGCCTGCGCCCGTGCCCGTTGCCGCACCGGCCGAAGCGGTGATCGCGCCGGTGCTGAGCGTGCCTGCGCCCGTGATGGAAACCACGCCCGCCGCGCCACCGGCCTGGTTGGTCCCCAGGCCCGCACCGCCGCTGGCGGTGATCGCGCCGCTGACCGAGCGGTTGGTGCCGGTGAGGGTGATGTTGCCTGCGTTCATGCCGCTGCCGGTCACACCCGCGCCGCGCGCCACGGCGCTGGTGTTGATCAGGCCGCTGACGCTGACCGCCCCCTGCGAGGACAGCGTGACAGCGCCGCCGTTCGCGTTGGTCGCGCCGCCGGCGGTGATCGCGCCGGTGGTGAGGCCCAGCCCGGCGGCATTGTTCGTAACCAGCACAGCCCCGGTGGTGCCCCCCGTGCCGGTGCCGAACGCATTGCCTGCCGTGGTGGTGAGCGCGCCCAGCGCAATGGCGCCGACGGTGGCCGAATTGTTGGTGACAGTGATGGAGCCGGCGTTGCCGCCGTTGGCCAGCGGCGTAATGCCCGCGCCGCCTGCGCTGCTGATTGCGCCGGTGGTGATGGCTCCGGTGGAGGTGATCTGCACGGCCGCGCCGTTGCCACCGGCCTGGTTGGCGCCCACGCCCGCTGTACCCGAAGCGGTGATCGCCCCCGTGCCGGTGCTCACGCCCGCGCCCGAGAGCGTAACGCTACCTGCGTTGCGCCCGGCGTTGCCGCTGATGTTGGTGCCTCCGGCCGTGCTGATCGCACCGGCCGCACCGGTGGACAGCGCACCCAGCGCGCTCAGGCTGACGTTGCCGCCGTGGCCCTTGGTCCCGCCAGTGGTGGTGACAGTGCCGGTGGTGAGATTGCCCGCAGCAGCCGTGTTGCTCACGGTGATGAAGCCTGCCGCGCCACCCGCGCCCGTGCCCAGTGCATTGCCCGTCTGCGCAGCCAACGCACCTGTGGTGACGTTGCCCGAGCCGCTGTTGGCCACCGTGATGCTGCCTGCGCTGCCGCCAGCCGCGTTGGTGCCCGCCGCAGTTCCGCCGCTCGCCGTCATCGCCGCGGCCGCGATGCCCCCCACGCCGGTGATCGACACCGCCCCGCCGTTGCCACCGGCCCGGTCGCCCGTGAGCACGCCCGCGCTCCCGCTTGCGGTCACAATCCCCAGCGCCGTAATCGCACCGCCCGCATTGAGCGTGACGTCCCCCGCGTTACGCCCCGATGTCCCCGCGTTGGCCGCGCCACCGGATGTGGTGATCGCTCCAGCGCTCAAGGTCCCGGTAGTCGTGAGACTGACAGCGCCACCGTTGCCGTTTGAGCCGCCCGTGGTAATGATCGCACCGGTGGCCAGGCTTCCTGCTGCGGCCGTGTTGCTGACGGATACGCTGCCGGCGGCGCCGCCGGCGCCCGTGGTCACCGCGTTTCCAGTCCTTGCCGTCAATGCGCCCACTGAAATGTTGCCGGCGCCACTGTTACTCAAGGTGACGCTGCCGGCGGCGCCGCCGATGGCGATCCCGGTGCCGCCTGCAGCGCCGCTGGCCGTCATGGCGCCGGTGCCTGAAATGCCGTTGGTAGACGTGATGTTGATGGTTCCGCCAGCACCGCCAGTCTGGCTGGCGCCGGATCCGGCAGAACCGATTGCCGTAAGCACAGCGCTACCGAGCGCAACCCCCGCAGCAGTGATGGCGATGGTGCCGCCGCTGCGCCCGGGGTTGCCGGCACTGGCTGCGCCGCCGCCGGCTGACACACTTCCAGCCAGACTTGCGTTTCCTGTGGCATTGATAGTGACGTTGCCGGCGTTTGCATTGGCCGCGCCCGTCGCGCTGACGGTACCGGCTGCAGTACTGGTAATGCCGGCCCCCGACAAGGATATGCCGCCGGCCTGGGACGTAACCGCCGCGCCTAGCGCTACCGTACCTGTGCCGCTGCTATCGGCATCGGCCTTCAAATTGATGCTGCCGGCGCCGGAAACCGTCAATGCGCCGTTGATGTTGATGTTGTTGTTGGCCTCGAAACGCAGGCTGTTGCCTGCGCCCATGGCAAGCGCGCTCGAGACGGTGATATCGCGCGTGGCCTGCAGAAACAACTCGCTGTAGCCGGTAACGTCGGCTACCTGAATGGTGTAAGTACCGGCAGCGGGCGCGTCGGCGAAAGCGACGTCGGCCGTGCTATTGGCGTTGTTGGGCGGCGAAGGCTGAGCCGTCGTGTTGAGGACGATGTCCTGCGGATCGAGCAGCACCCTGCCGCCGGTTCCGTTGGGCGCTGCGACATCGATGCGTCCGGTAAAGTCCAGATTCCGCTTGCCGGACACCTCCACGCTGCCGCCGTCGCCGGCGGCCGGGCCGCCGCGTGCGCTGATGCTACCGTAGTAGCGCGTCGCATCGTCTGACCAAACCACGACCTTGCCGCCATTGCCGGAGGTCAAGGCATCGGCATGGACTTGCGCAGCCTGATCGACGAAGGCGAATCGAGCATTTTGCTCCGCCCCCTTGCCCTGATAATTCCCGCCGATCAGCACCGTGCCGCCAGCCGCGTCGCCCGAAGCGTCGATCTTCGTCCCGGCGAACAAGCCCACCTTGTCGCCCAGCACTTTCACCGTGCCGCCTGTCTCGCCCGCGTTGCGTCCCGATGCGTCCAGGGTTCCGGAGACGGCGACAATGCCGCGCTCGCCGCCTTCGAGGCGGATGACGCCGTTGACTTCGGACACGCTGGCAGCGCGGATCAGACCTTCGCTGCTTACCACGGTCGCGGCCAGGTCGCCGGCCGAGCGCGCGGCGAGGATAACGGTCCCGCCGTCGGCGGCGATGAGGTGTTTGTTCTCGACCAGCGCATTCATCGCGGACTGGTTCACGGCCAGGCTGATCAGACGGTCGCCGGAGAAATCGAGGGTGACCTGGTCGCCGGCGGCGAGCGCCGCGGTGCCCAGGCGTGCGGCGATGACGCCTTCGTTGCGCACTTCGGGGGCGAGCAGCGCGATGTAACCGCCCTGCGCTGCGCTGAGCGCGCCCTGGTTGATGACCGAACCCGCTGCGCCGCCATTGGCAAAAACATGACGTCCGGCGAGAAAGTTCGCATCGGTAATGCTCAGTGTGGATGCGACCAGGCCGCCGACATCGACCTGAGCGTGCTTGCCGAACAGCACACCGCTGGGGTTGATGAGGAATACCTGCCCGTTGGCGCTGAGCCGGCCCTGGATTTCCGTGGCGCCACCTGAACTGAGTACGCGGTTGAGCGCAACCGAGCTTGCGTTGGGCTGGGCAAAATTGACCGCCGAGTTGGAGCCGATGTTGAAGCTGGACCAATTAAGAATCGCGCGGTCGCTCGCCTGATTCACGTTGAGGCGGTTGCCGGACTGCGACACGGTGGCGGCGCCTGCGCTGAGCTGCGCGCCGCTTGGCAGCGCGTTCGGATCGAGCGCATACGCCGGCATCGCGCCGGCAGTGACCAGTAGCATCGCCAGGAGCCGGCTTAGCGCGCGCCGCGGCCGCAGGACGTAGCGCAGCGTCCGGCCTCCGGACAGGCGGATGATCAGTTCAGATTTTCTGGCGGGCGTTGACACGGGGGAGCCTGTTTGCTTTGACGCGTAGCTTCTATGTTGGGCTGATAGTCCTTTTTAACACCCAACTCAGTGCAAAGAATGTCAAAAAATGCACACTTATCAGAGATTTGACGAAGTTTTACGATGCTACTTGTGAATTCCGAAAAAGCACGCCTGCGGACGCCGGCCAAGACCGTCGCTCACATGTACTTGACCGCCTGTAGCCATAGCCGGATTCGGTTCCTGGTGTTGTCGGAATCGTTGCCGTTCGCATCGCGCCCCTGGTTTTCGCCTATGGGCTGCGCCAGGCTCGCACGGACCAGAAAATTCCCCGGCCGGTTCCAGTTCAAGCCGACGCCCAGGCCCGACAGCGTGTAGCGGTTGCCGGCGCTGGTGCCCGCGCCCTGCCAACCCGGCCACTCGTTCTTGTGCAGGCGGATCTCGCCGTGATCGACGAAGGCGGCCAATTGCAGCGCGGATCGAATGTCGTAGCGCAGTTCCAGATTCAGCAGCAGGCCTTCGTCGCCTGGGGCTTCGCCGGTGGGATAGGCGCGCACGCCGAACGGCCCGCCGAGGATGAATTTCTCCGAGGAGTCCAGGTTCTTCGAGGCCAGCTGGCCGGAGATCCCCGCATACAGGAAGACGCTTTCACCCAGTCGCTGCAGGCGCGCCATGGAATAGGCGGTCTTGCGGTAGTTGCCCTGGGTCAGCGCGCTGGCGGCGTCCGCGGCGCGATCCGGCGCCCAACCGTCGAGCCTGAGACGGCCGGAAGAAACGGCAAGGCCGAAACTGCTCAGGCCGCCATCGCCGAGAAAGACGCTGCTGTCGCCGTTGACGCCGAGCGCGACGACCCCGGCTGTCTTGTCGCTGGTGGTGCCCGCGATGGTTTCATTGAAGTAGTGCCTGGTGTCGTACGCCGCCGTGCCGTAGAGATTGGCGTTGCGCCCGCGCAGAAACGGATACCGCGCATTGACGGTCGCGGTGCGCGCCTCGCCCCGCGCCGCGAGCGGTCCGAACTCGCAGCACAGCCTGTAGCGCGTCGCGGCGTAGGCAGCGCCGAGCTTGAGTCCGGAAGGGCCGACCGGAATCTGGTAGCCCAGCCGCCCATAGCTGGTGCCGGCCGACTCGGTGAGGCGCAGATTGACCTGGTCGCCATGGCCGGACGGATCGTTCAGGTTGATCGACGGACTGAGTCGCAACGCACCGGAGAACTTGCTGCCGTAGTTGTCGAAGTCGAGGTAGCCCGAGACCGGCGGGCCTTCCTTCACTTCCACCGCGATGACGGAGGTCCCGATTGCGGTGCCGGGAAGCAGCACCGAGCGCACGTCCACCCCCGGAATGTCGTTGAGCAGCAGCAAGCCGCGTTCGAGTTGCTCGAGACGGATCAGCCCGTCCTCGGGCAGGGCCGCGCGCAGCGTTTCCCCGACGATGCCTTGCTTGAGCCGAATTTCGGTTTCCAGCTTGAGGCTGATGCGCTCCAGCCTGCCTTCTAGCACCGTGATCTCGACCATGCCGTCTTTGAGTTCCTGCGCCGGAACATAGGCGCGGGCGACGAAGTAGCCTTGTTCACGGTAGTAGCGGGTGATGATATCGGCGGCGCGTTCCAGATCCGCAAGCGTCTGCTCTTTGCCGACGAAGTCCTTGAGCAAGGAGAGCAAGACCTCCTCGCTGAACGCGGTGTTGCGGGAGATGCGAAAGCCCTTGACGAAGAAGGCCCGGCTGGCAGGGGCGCTCAGCGCCGGCCGGCGCGGTTCCTCCACCACCGGCGCGCCGGGCGGGGAGGGAATCAATCCCGGCGCACGGCCGCGCTCGAGTTCCTGCTGGATGCGGCCGGCGTCAGGGCGAACCTGCGCCAGCGCAAGGCCCGAGCCCGAAGCGAGCGGCACCGTCCACGCAAGGAGCGCTGCAATCGCTCCCTTGCGGGAAAGGCTAGCCGATATTGGATAGATATTCATCCTCTTTACGAGGATAGTTGAATATCTCTTTGATGTCTATAGATTATATCAACAGATCGAGCTCAACCGGCGACGAGCGCGCGCCCGATCACCATGCGCTGGATGTCGCTCGCGCCTTCATATATCTGCGTCACGCGCACGTCGCGCCAGATGCGTTCCACCGGGAAATCGCGCACATAGCCGTAGCCGCCGTGGATCTGAATCGCGTCGGAGCAGACTTTTTCCGCGGCTTCGGTGGCGAACAGCTTGGCCATCGAGGCTTCCTTCAGACAGGGCAGCCCGCAGTCGCGCAGCGCGGCCGCATGCAGATAGAGCTGGCGCGAGGCCTCGATCGCAGTGGCCATGTCGGCC
The DNA here is from genome assembly GCA_964400745.1 of uncultured Enterobacteriaceae bacterium. Taxonomy (GTDB): domain Bacteria; phylum Pseudomonadota; class Gammaproteobacteria; order Burkholderiales; family SG8-39; genus 2-12-FULL-64-23. The sequence goes on from CAYNVY010000015.1 coordinate 22,392, forward strand.
AGGCGAAAGCTCACCGCCTGGTGCCCGGTCAGCGGCTTGCCGAAGGTGACGCGCTCGCCGGCATAAGCCAGCGCCGCATCCAGCGCGGATTGCGCCATGCCCACCGATTGCGCGGCGACGTTGATGCGCCCCGATTCCAGGTTCGCCAGCGCGATGCGATAGCCCTCGCCTTCGGCGCCGAGCAGGTTTTCCGCCGGAACCTTGCAGTTCTCGAACGTTATCTGCGCCGTGTCGGAGGCGTGCTGGCCGGTCTTGTCCTCGATGTGCGAGACGATGTAACCGGGGGTGGCGGTGGGCACGATGAAGGCGCTGATGCCCTTCTTGCCCGCGCCCTTGTCGGTGACCGCGAAGACCACTGCGACGTCCGCGTATTTGCCCGAGGTGATGAATTGCTTCACCCCGTTCAGCACCCAGCCGTCGCCGGCGCGCTCGGCGCGGGTGCGGATCGCGGCGGCATCGGAGCCGGTATGCGGTTCGGTCAGCGCGAACGCGCCCAGCATCTCGCCCCGCGCCAGCGGCTTGAGCCAGCGCTCCTTTTGCGCCGCGTTGCCATAGCCCGAGAGTATTCCTGCCGCGAGATTGGTCACCTGCACCACGGTGGAGGTGGCGCCGTCACCGACGGCGATTTCCTCGATCGCGAGCGACAGCGCGGTGTAGTCCATGCCCGCACCGTCCCATTCCTCCGGTATCGCGATGCCGTAGAGGCCCATCGCGGCCAGGCCCTTCAAGGCCTGTTGCGGAAACGCGTGATCGCGGTCCCAGGCGGCAGCGTTGGGTGCGAGTTGCTCACGCGCGTACTGGCGCACGGCGTCGCGCAGCATCTGGTGCTCTTGGGGCAGGATCATGGCCTGGGCTCTTTTCGCGAAAATGAAAGACTGACGAAGGCGGCTGTCACGCCGCGCCCGACGCCGGCCGGTCTAGCAAAGTTCGATCGCCATGGCGGTCGCCTCGCCGCCGCCTATGCACAGGCTGGCGACACCGCGCTTGCCTTTGGTCTTGCGCAAGGCGCCGATCAAGGTCACCAGGATGCGCGCGCCGGAAGCGCCGATCGGATGGCCCAGGGCGCAGGCGCCGCCGTGGATATTGACCTTCTCGTGCGGCAGGCCGTGCTCCTTCATCGCCGCCATGGTGACGACGGCGAAGGCCTCGTTGATTTCGAACAGGTCCACGCTGCCTGAATTCCAGCCGGTCTTCTCGTAGAGTTTTTTGATCGCGCCCACCGGCGCGGTGGTGAACCAGCCGGGTTCCTGCGCATGCGTGCTGTGGCCGACCACGATGGCCAGCGGCGCAAGGCCGAGCTTTTCTGCAGTCGAGCGGCGCATCATCACCAGCGCCGCGCCGCCGTCCGAAATGGAACTCGAGTTGGCCGCGGTGATGGTGCCGTCCTTTTTGAACGCCGGCTTGAGCGTGGGAATCTTGTCGAAATTGGCCTTGAACGGAGACTCGTCCATTTGCATCGAGCGCTCTTCCTTGCCCGCCTTGATCGCGATGGGTGCGACCTCCCAGGCGAAGGAGCCGTCCTTGTTCGCCGCCTGCGAGCGCTCCAGCGAAACCACCGCGAACTTGTCCTGTTCCTCGCGCGTGAAACTGTACTTGGCGGCGCATTCCTCGGCGAAGCTGCCCATCAGCCGCCCCTTCTCATAGGCGTCTTCCAGGCCGTCGAAAAACATGTGATCCAGCAGTTGGCCATGCCCCAGGCGGTAGCCGCCGCGCGCCTTGAGCAGCAGATAGGGCGCGTTGCTCATGGACTCCATGCCGCCCGCGACCATGATGTCGTTGCTGCCGGCGGCGAGCAGATCGTGCGCCAGCATCGCCGCCTTCATGCCCGAGCCGCACATCTTGTTGATGGTGGTGCAGCCGGCGGCGAGCGGCAGGCCCGCGCCCAGCGACGCCTGGCGCGCCGGCGCCTGGCCCTGGCCCGCGGGCAGCACGCAGCCCATGATGACTTCCTGCACCTGCTCCGGCTTGATCTTGGCGCGCTCTACCGCTGCGCGAATGGCGGCGGCGCCGAGCTCGGCGGCGGCGAATTGCTTGAGCTCCCCCTGAAACGCGCCCATGGGGGTGCGTACTGCAGAGACGATGACGATAGGATCGTTCATTTCAGTTCCTTTAGAAAATCAGACATGGTTGTCGCCACTGCGGCCTGCGGCCGGGCTCGGGGCCCGGCCGCAGGCCGCGTTGCTTACTTGGTCTCACCGAACAGTTCCCGCCCGATGAGCATCCTGCGGATTTCTGAGGTGCCGGCGCCGATTTCGTAGAGCTTGGCGTCGCGCCACAGCCGCCCGGTAGGCGTCTCGTTGATATAGCCCATGCCGCCCAGGGCCTGGATCGCCTCGCCCGCCATCCAGGTGGCTTTCTCGGCGGAGTAGAGGATGGCGCCTGCGGCGTCCTTGCGCGCGCCGGTTCCGCTAAGGACACCGCGGTCCAGCGCCTTGCCCACGGCGTAGACATAGGCGCGGCAGGCGTTCATGGTGGTGTACATATCGGCCAGCTTGCCCTGCATCAGCTGGAATTCGCCTATCGCCTGGCCGAACTGTTTGCGCTCGTGCACGTAGGGGATGACCACGTCCATGCAGGCGGCCATGATGCCCAGCGGCCCGCCGGAGAGCACGGCGCGCTCGTAGTCGAGGCCGCTCATGAGCACGTTCACGCCGCGGCCCATGCCGCCGAGCATGTTTTCTTCCGGCACCGCGCAGTCGCGGAACACCAGCTCGCAGGTGTTCGAGCCGCGCATGCCCAGCTTGTCCAGTTTCTGCGCGGTGGAAAAGCCGGGGAAGCCTTTCTCGATGATGAAGGCGGTGATGCCGCGCGGCCCGGCGCTGACGTCGGTCTTGGCGTACACCACCAGCACGTCCGCGTCCGGTCCGTTGGTGATCCACATCTTGTTGCCGTTGAGGACGAATTTGCCGCCCTTGAACTCGGCCTTGAGCCGCATGCCGACCACGTCCGAGCCGGCGCCGGGCTCGGACATCGCCAGAGCGCCCACGTGCTCGCCCGAGACCAGCCGCGGCAGGTATTTGCGCTTCTGCTCGGCGCTGCCGTTGCGGTTGATCTGATTCACGCACAGGTTGGAATGCGCGCCGTAGGAGAGTCCGACCGAAGCCGAAGCGCGGCTGATTTCCTCCATCGCGATGATGTGGGCCAGATAGCCCATGCCGGTGCCGCCGTACTCTTCGGCTATGGTGATGCCGAGCAGGCCGAGCGCGCCGAACTTGCGCCACAGATCGGCGGGAAAGTCGTTGTCGCGGTCGATATCGGCGGCGCGCGGCGCGATCTCGCTCTCGGCAAATCCGCGCACGGTTTGGCGCAGCATGTCGATCTCGTCTCCGAGGTCGAACGGCAGGGAAGGAAAATCGATCATGGTTGCGCCGCTCCAAGGTTGAAAGGCATGCCGGCCGGCGCCCTCTCCCGGGCGCTGTAGGGCATTCGGATCAGGGACTGTACTTGCCGTTTACGTTAACGTCAATCGCGCCCTGCCGCCTGGCTAGCCCTTGCGCGCTTTGCCGCCCGGCCTGCGCCCCCCGGCGAGGATCTTGCGGCACTGCGCCTCGAATACGGCGATTTCCCCCAGCATTTCGTCCAGGTCGGCGCGCTGCCGCTCGAGCTGTTCGCGCCGCTCGGCGAGCGAGGCCAGGAATTTGGCGAGTTGCGGCTTCTCGTCCTGCGCCGAATCGTAGATGTCGAACATCGCGCCGACTTCGGACAGCGAAAGACCGAGGCGCTTGCCGCGCAGAGTCAGTTTCAGGCGCACGTAGTCGCGCTTGCCGTAGATGCGCCGGCTGCCCGAGCGCTGCGGCGCGAGCAGGCCCTGGTCCTCGTAGAACCGGATCGCGCGCGGCGTGACGTCGAATTCGCGCGCCAGATCGCTGATGCTGTAGGTTTCTTCGTGGCTGCGGCTTGCGGCGTTCATATTGCAAAGCAACATAACATGGCGGGAATCGCGAATGTTTGCGAAAATTGAACTTCTTGGAATTCGCCAAGACTGACCATGCTTTCATTCTAGCCTAAGCGGGCGTGATCCATTATCTGCAAAACCAGGAATCGCAAGGGAGCACAGCACTATGAGCAAAGAACAAGCCAAACCCGCCGCAGCCGAAGCCGACACGGCCAAGCTGTTTGCCGAACTGGCACAGCGTTCGAGCCGCGTCATGTCGGATTTCATCAAGCGCCAGGCCGCTGCGAAGAAGCCCGCCGTCGATGACGAATTCGGCATCGCCAAAGCCTTCATGGACATGTCGGCGCTGATGCTGGCGAAGCCGCAGCAACTGGCCGAGGCGCAGATGAAAATGTTCTGGGATTACTCGCGCCTGTGGCAGAGCAGCTGGATGCAGATGATGGGACAGAAGGTGGAACCCGTCGCCTCGCCGCGCGAGGGCGACAACCGCTTTCGCCACGAGGACTGGCAAAACAATTTTCTGTTCGATTACGCCAAGCAATCGTATCTGATCGCGGCGCGCCACATCAACCAAGCCGTGTCGCAGGTCGAAGATCTGCCCGAGGACGCGCGCAAGAAGGTGGATTTCTTCACGCGCCAGTACGTCGATGCGCTGTCGCCCTCGAACTTCGCCCTCACCAACCCGGAAGTCATGCGCGAAACGGTGAAGTCGGGCGGCCAGAACCTGCTGCGCGGGCTGAACAACCTGCTCGCGGACATCGAGCGCGGCGACGGCCAGCTCAAGATCAGCATGACCGATCCCAAGGCGTTCACCATGGGCAAGAACGTCGCCACCACGCCCGGCAAGGTCGTGTACCAGAACGATCTGATGCAGTTGATCCAGTATGTGCCGACGACGCAGAAAGTGTACAAGCGGCCGCTGCTGATCATTCCGCCCTGGATCAACAAGTACTACATCCTCGATCTGCGCGAGTCGAACTCCTTCATCAAGTGGGCGGTGGATCAGGGACACACGGTGTTCGTGATTTCCTGGGTCAACCCGGGGCGGGAATTCGCCGACAAGACTTTCGAGGACTACCTGCACGAAGGGCCGAACGACGCGCTGGACGCGATCGAGAAAGCCACGGGCGAGAAGCAGGCCAACGTGATCGGCTATTGCCTGGGCGGCACCCTGCTCGGCGCGGCGCTGGGCGTGATGGCGGCGAAAAAAGACAAGCGCGCCGCCAGCGCGACCTTCTTCGTCTCGCTGCTCGATTTTTCCATTCCGGGCGAACTCGGCGTGTTCATCGACGAAAAGCAGGTGGAGAACCTGGAAAAGCGCATGAACGAGCGCGGTTTCCTCGAAGGCTCGGAGATGGCGGGCACGTTCAACATGCTGCGCTCGAACGACCTCATCTGGACCTTCGTGGTCAACAATTACCTGATGGGCAAGGCGCCGTTTCCGTTCGACCTGCTCTACTGGAATTCGGATTCGACGCGCATGCCGGCGAAAATGCACAGCTTCTACCTGCGCAATATGTACATGGCGAACAAGCTCAAGGAACCGGGCGGCATCACCCTGGACAAGGTGCCGGTGGACATCAGCAAGATCAAGATCCCGGCGTATTTCATCTCCACCGCCGAAGACCACATCGCGCCGTGGAAATCGGTGTACAAGGGCGCGCGCGTGCTCGGCGGCAAGGTGCGCTTCGTGCTCGGCGGCTCGGGCCACATCGCCGGCATCGTCAACCCGCCCGCAGCGAACAAGTACTGCTACTGGCTCAACCCGGAATTGCCGGAAACGTCGGACGAATGGCTGGAAAAGGCGACGCGCCACGAAGGCTCGTGGTGGAACGACTGGCAGGCGTGGATCGACCGGAACAACGGCGGCGTCAAAGTCGCGGCGCGGGTGCCCGGTGCGGGCAAACTCAAGGTGATAGAAGACGCGCCCGGCAGCTACGTCAGCCTGCGCCTGGAAGACGCGAAGAAACCGGCGAAATCGTAGCCGGAAGTACATCTTCCACCGATGTGACAGCGCTTGCGCGGCCGGCGGCCCGTCCGCGCGGATCGTCGATGGCGCGCGGATGAAAAACGCATCCGCGCGCAATCGACGATCTCGGATAAGACCCGCATACCTTGTTTGGTGTTTCCAATAACCGTGTTTTCTGAGCGGATACGCTTTTCATCCGCATGGAAAACACGGTTGGCGCGCAGAGCGCGCAATGGCCGCCCGTCGTGATTGGCGGACACGGGAGAACACCTTAACCTGTAGTGATCGAACTTGCGCGGCCGGCGGCCCGTCCGCGCGGATCGTCGATGTCGCGCGGATTAAAAGCACATCCGCACGCCATCGGCGATCTTGGATAGACCCCGCTCGCCAGGCGCAAGATCTAGTGCAGCCGCGGCTTCTTCAGAAAATCATTGCGGTCGGCCGAGTGCACGCTCAAGCGCAGCACGTCGCCCTGCCGCGCCAGCATCAGCGGCACTTCGACGCCCGGGCCACCCAGGCGCCAGACCTTGCGCAAAAAATCGGCGAGACTGGTGGTGCGCTCGCCCGCCACGCCCAGCACCAGATCGCCCGCCTTCACGCCGGCGCGCTCGGCCGGGCTGCCCGGCGCGAGACCGCCCACGGTCAGGCGACCCTCTGCTTCCTGCGTGTACATGCCCAGCCAGGGCCGCGGCGCGCGCGCCGCGCGTCCGCGCACGATCAGATCGTCGAGTATGGGCTCGACCAGATCGATGGGAACGAACATATTCCCCTGATCCGCCTGCTCGCCCACCATTTCCTGCAACAGCAGCGAACCGATGCCGATCAGCTTCCCGCTCTTGTCGAGTAAAGCCGCACCACCCCACTGCGGATGCGCCGGCACGGTGAACAAGGCGTCGTCTATCAGATATTCCCAGTAGCCCGCGAACTCGCGCTTGGCGATCACCTTCGCCTTGAGCGCATGCGCGCGCCCGCCGTGGCCGATGACGAACACTTGGTCGCCGGCTTTCACCGTGGCGGCGGTGCCGCGTTCGAGCGCGGGCGCGCGCAGTTCGCCCAAGGCCTGCACCAGGCCGAAGCCGCTGGCCTGGTCGTAGGCGAGCGCATGGCCGGCGACGGCAACACCCGAATTGGTGGTGAGCCAGATGGTTTCCGCCTCGGTGATCAGGTAGCCGATGGTGAGGACCAGGCCGGTTTCGCGGATCACCACGCCGTAGCCGGTGCGCTCGGTGCCGAGGATGCTGCCGGTGAACGCGTCTTCGGGTATCTCGGCGCGCAGCAGAACCACCGCATCCAGCGCCGAAGCAAGGTCGAACTCGAGTTCCTCTGCGCGCGGCTGCAGGGCTTCGTCAAACGCCCACGGTTTGATTTCGGACATAAAGCGGATTTTGCCACGTTGCCCGAGGTTCAGGAGAGGTTTGCTGAAGACGCCCGGCTGGCGCGGGTTTCCACGGTTTTGCACCATGGCTGTCAGCGTCCCGGGCCGGCCATCCGGTGGACAAAGGCGTCCGGAGCAAGCACCGAGAACCGGTCCGACAAACGCCGCGCGAGCTTCAGCAGGGCCTTGTCGCGCGTCACCAGATGGCTGGCGCGCGCATGCCAGGCCAGTTGCAGGAACTTCTGGTCGTCCGGGTCCTCGCATAGCGGCAATTCAGGCGGCGATCCGCTCTCGGTCATGTCGAGGACCACGGCGTGCGCCGCGTAGCGTTCGAACGCCCGCGCCTGCGCGATAGCGTCCAGTTTCACCTGCGCGTAGCCCAGCGCGCGCCGCAGTTCCTGCAGGCAGGCAGCGTTGGTCGCCGCGCGCAAGGCGCCGCGTTCGATCGCCGACACCATGGGCTGCGCCCGCGGGTCGTCGAACGCGACCCAGTCCAGCACGACATTGGTGTCCAGGACCAGCAGGGGTTTGTGGGGGATGGGTTCGTTCAAGGTGGCTATATAGGCATTGCCGAAGGCTTGCCGGAACAGGGTATTATCGGTGTCACGCGATTACAAGGGGTCGCATTATGTTTCCGCTGATCGAGACTTCCGGTTCCGCGCGCGAGCGCGGTCAACAGCACGGCAAAGAGGCGCGGTCGCGCATCGCGCGCTCCATCGCCACCTATTCGCGCCTGTTCGCCTACTGCGGCATCGACTGGCAGGGTGCGCAGCGCCTGGGGGCGGGCTATCGCGAGGTGATAGGCGACCTGGATGCAGCGCTGCTCGCAGAGATCGAAGGCATCGCCGCGGGCGCCGGGCGCGAGGTCGACGAAATCCTCGCGCTCAACGCGCGCACCGAAATCCTGCCGCCGAGCTATCCCGGCAATCCGCATCCTGACCAGGCCAGGATCGCCGCCGCCAACCTGAAAAGCGGCGTGCCCGATTGGGGGGAATGCACCTCCATCGCGGTGAAGCCGGCGCAAAGCACGACCGGCACCACGCTGCTGGCGCAGAACTGGGACTGGCTGGGCGCGCAGCGCGCGGCGCTGGTGCTGCTGCGCGTGCGCGATGCCGACGGCCCCGCCTGCCTCACGCTGACCGAGGCCGGCATGCTGGCCAAGATCGGCTTCAACCGGCGCGGCTTCGGCGTCTGCCTCAACATCCTGCGCTCCTCCGACGACGGCAGTCGTTCCGGCGTGCCGGTGCACGTGCTGCTGCGCGCCCTGCTCGCGAAAGACAGCGTGGCCGACGCGGTGGCCTTCGCATCGAAGCTCAGTTTCGGCGCCTCGTCCAACGTGCTTTGCGCCGATGCGGCGGGCGCGACCGCGGCGCTGGAATTCTCGCCGCGCGGCCTCGAAGTGGTGCACGGCGCGGAAGCCGCGCTATGCCACACCAACCATTTCGTCGCCCCGGTCGCGGCCCGGCACCAGGCCTCGCTCGCGCCCAGCCTGTCGACGTTTCCGCGGCTCGCGCGCATCACTGCGCTCACCGGCTCACACCCGGGCAGATTCTCGCCCGCCGACCTGCAACGCATGCTGCGCGACGAATCCGACGGCTACCTGTCGATCTGCCGCCGGCCGGACCCGGCGCTCGCACCCGAGGTATGCCTGGAAACCGTTGCCGCGGTGGTGATGGACCTGGGCGCGCGCGTGATGCACCTCGCACCCGACGTGCCGTCGAAAGTCGATTTCACGCCGGTGCCGCTGGAGGAAGCGGTAACGGCCTGAACCGCGGCCCGCTTAAGCGGGCGAGAGGATGTGGATCATCCGGCTGGCGATGAAGTCCTTCGTCTTCGCCGCGTAGGCCGCCATGTGCGGCGCGGCCGCATGCGCCTTCAACGCGTCCATGCTTTCCCATTTTTCCAGCACCAGAAAAGTGTCCGGACCGTACTTCGTCTGAAACTTCGGACCGTCCTCGAAGTCGACCGCGGCGCCGTATTCGATGCAACCCGCTTCGGCCTTGACCGCGGGGACGTTGGCGTGGAAGGCCTGCAGGACGGAATCGCGCATGCCGGGCTTGGCGGTGATGACGGCGACGACGTGGATCATGGTGGTTGCTCCTTGTGTAATGTATGGGTGAAGTACGGGTGAACTACGGCGATTCAGCGAATTTTTCCCATTGCGATTCGTATCCGGACCCGATATTTTCTTTTCTGAGCTTGTTCTCGGCGATCGAGATACGGTAACTCGCCGCCAGGCCTGCGCCGCAAACATGCGGGCCGTCGGCGGTTTCGGTCAGCACCTCGCCCTTGAGCGCATACGAAAACTCATAACACACCGCGTTGTCGCGGTAGTAGGTGCCGCGATCGTCGCTGCCAAATGTGATCTTGTCCGATTTCCACTTCCATGAGCCGGCCAGCGCGCGCTTGAGCTCGTTCGCCTGTGCCGCGTCGGCGCCTAGTCCGGGCGCAGGCGCGACCCTATCGCGCGCCCCCTTCTGGGCAGAACCATCCTGGACCGCGGCACCGGCTGTCTTGTTCACCGGGTTGAAATGCTGATACGCGAGGAAGGACGCGACGGCCAGCGTCGCCAGGGCCAGCCACTTGCGCTTCGCCCAGGCATCGCCTTCCTCCACTGCCTCTTCATTCGAATCATCGATGGCCGTAGCGTGACCGGACGTTTCCGGCTCGAGACTTTGGTCGTAGTTCAGCCGTTGTTCCGCGTCGGACAGTATTTCTATCGTCTGCTGCAGCAGCTTCAGTTCGCTCTGCGATTCGAGGTCGGTTGCTTCCTCCAGCTTCCTCCTGCGCACCTGATAAGCCAATTCGACCAGTTCCGCCGACGCGTTTCTGGGTATGCGCAGGTTGTCGTATAAGGTCTTCTTCATGCCGGCCGTTCGACTTGAAATATCCCCACCGTTGTAGGCGCGCTGCAGGCTGCATCGTAGCAGGACAAGCCCGGCCGTTCAGCCTTTTCCGGCAAGGCCTTTCCTGCAAGGCATAGCCGGCCGGCCGAACGCGACAAGCCTGCAAGAATCGGCCATGCATGCAATGCAGCACCTTCGAACCCGCTATCGTATATTCTGACGCCTGTATCGAAACGGGTTCTTTTCTTTTCACACGGCAGCGAATCTTCGTCATGCCGGAGGGAGTGGCCGGATGACCTCAAGTACGACGCCAGGGATGGCAGCAGATATGGCACCAGGAATGCTGGACGGACTCACGGTGCTCGACTTCACGCGCGTGCTCGCCGGGCCGTATTGCACGCGCCTGCTCGCAGATCTGGGCGCGCGCGTGATCAAGATCGAGCGCCCGGTGGACGGGGACGAAACGCGCGCCTTTTACCTGCAGCTCGAGGAAGGGCGCAGCGACCAGAGCAGCTACTTCGTGCGCTTCAATGCCGGCAAGGAGAGCGTGGCCATCGATCTCGCCCGGCCGGAAGCGAAGGCGGTCGTGCTCGACCTCGCGCGCGCGGCGGACATCCTGGTCGAAAACTTCGTGCCCGGCATCATGGCCCGGCACGGCCTGGACTATGCCGCGGTCGCGGCGGCGAATCCGGCCATCGTCTATTGCTCCATCACGGGCTACGGCCAGACCGGGCCGCTGCGCGACCGGCCGGCCTTCGCGCACCTGATCAACGCGGCCTCGGGCACGATGGACCTCGACCGCCAGGGCGACCCCGACCCCAGGGTGGCCTACCTGCAGTCCGCCGACTCGCTTGCGGGCGTGCAGGCTTTCGGCCTGGTACTCGCCGCGATCCACCGGCGAGCGCGCACCGGGCAGGGCGCCTATCTCGACGTTTCGATGCTGCAGTCGCTCTGGGGCGCCGAAGACCTCGGCATCGCGGCGGCCTTGAACGGCGGAGACATCATCAAGGGGCCGCGCGTGGGCATGGTCATCCAGGCCATCAAGGGACGCCACATCGCGATGCAGTTCATCGGCGGCGGCCCCACCTGGGACCGGCTGCTCGCCGCCATGGGCGAGAACAGCCCCATACGCGCGGAAAAGTTTTCGACGGCGCCGGGCAGGCGCGAACACTGGCCCGAACTGCACGCCTTGATCTGCGACTGGCTGGAAGGCTTCGAATCGGTGGAGGCGGCGATGCAAGTGCTGTCCGCCGCGCGCGTGCCCTGCGCGCCGGTGCGCTCGATGGAGGAGGCCATCGCGCACCCGCACATGGCCGAGCGCCAGGCTTTCACCACGATCCCGCACCCGGGGCGCGGCGAGGTGCGCGTCACCTCCGCGCCGTTTTACATCGACGGCGCGCCGGTGCATGCGCGCGGCCCGGCTCCGTATCGCGCGGGAGAGGACACGCGCGCGGTGCTGGCCGACACGCTGGGCTATTCCAGCGAGCGCATAGACGCGCTGATCCGGTCCGGCGCCGTCGCGGTGCCCTGAACGCCGTTTCGGCCGGGTCGGCAAGCGCTTGCGCCGACTGCTTAGCACTCCTTGCAAAATGAATTTTGCAACAGCCGATATGGAGGAGTACGAGGGGAGTTATCCCCTCATTTCGAAACGAATTCTCAGGCGGCAAGGTCTGTGCAGCGTCCGCACCCGGCGTCGATCGCCTTTATTCCGCCTTCTTCGCAACGATAAACACGCCTTTGTTCTTGCCCGGCTGCCATTGGTGGACAATCTCGAAGCCGGCCCCGGTCAGGCTGGCCAGCAATTCGCTGGTGGTAAACACCTTGAACAGGGGCATCAAACGCAGGAATTTCCCGATCGGCGCGACAAACTTGAAAAACTTCAAGGAATCGCCGAGGCAGGCGGTGCTGCTGACAAAGATTCCCCCCGGTTTGAGCATCCGGTGAACCCTGCCTATCACCCTCTCCTTGTTGTCCAGCAGGTGCAGGATGCTGAGCCCCAGCACGGCGTCCAGGCTTCGATCGGGCACGCTGATGGCGTCGATGGTCGCGCATTCAAAAGTGATATTCGCGACATTTGCCGCGGCGGCCTTGCCCCGGGCGATTTCAATCATCTTCGAGGAGAAATCGATCGCCCGAATATGCTTCACGTACGGCGCATGGGCGATGGCGGTCGACCCCGTTCCGCAGCCGAACTCCAATACCTCCATGTTCGGCCGGAAATAGCCGCGCGTGACCTGTAGCTTCTTTTGGTACGCCGCTTCATCGGAAACGGGCATTTTCGAATAGCGCCTGGCTATTCTGTCCCAGAACTTGACTGACTGATCCATCATTACCTCCGTTGCCACCTGCCGTTCAGGTTCGGTGGCTTATGTCGCTGTCGGCGACAGGTCAAGAGAACGTGTCGCAGATTTGCGCTTTCGACGACACCTGCGGCGATGCGCTTCGGTGCGTCAATGGTAGTCCTCTTCCCGCTGGTGGCGCAGGGCGAGGAGAGTAACGGTGTCGCGGTTCTCGATCTCGAACAGCGCGACGTAGCCGGAGGCGCCGAAGGGAATAATGAGTTCGCGCAGGAACGGGTTGCCGTCGCCGCCCAGTGCCTTGCGGCAGCTAAACGGGAACACCTCCAGCAGTTCGATCGCCTTGGCCATCGCCTCGCGCGCTTTGTCGGCGGCGGCGATGTCCTGCTCGAGCTGAAAATCGAACAGGCGCAACAGGTCCGCCTCCGCTTCCGGCGTGAAGCGAACCCTAAATCGGTTCACGGCGCCGCCTCCGCAACGACTTCATGGCATCGACAACACCACTGTCGGCGTCCGGCGGCAATCGCGGCCGGTCGCATCCCCGCTTCGCGGGGCCCCTGCTCCCTGCTCATGCCGCCGCCTCCGCAACGACTTCATGGCATCGACAACACCACTGTCGGCGTCCGGCG
>CAYNVY010000016.1:0-34699 GCA_964400745.1 uncultured Enterobacteriaceae bacterium
CCCGGGAGGAGCGGTTTTTCGACCTGTTCGCCCGGCATTCCCAATCGGTGGTGCAGGGCGCCGAGGCGCTGGAGGGGATGCTGCGTGGCGGCGAGGAGACCCCGGTTTACTGCCAGCGCGTCAATCAGTTCGAAAACGACGCCGACCAGGTCACGCGGGAAGTCCTGACCGCCGTTCGCCGGACCTTCATCACGCCGTTCGATCGCGTCGACATCAAGAACCTGATCACCGCGATGGACGATGCCATCGACCAGATGCAGCAGACCGCCAAGGCGGTGATGCTGTTCGAGGTGCGGACCTTCGAGCCGCCGATGCGCGAGATCGGCTCCATCCTCGTTCAGTGCGCCAATCTCGTCGGCCGCGCGCTCCCGCTGATGCAGTCGATGGGCCCGAACGTCACGACGCTGACGGCGCTCACCGAGGAAATCACGCGGCTGGAAGGCCGCGTCGATGACCTGAACGACATCGGCCTGAAGGAACTCTTTATCAAGCATCGCGACGGCAGCGCGATGGACTTCGTCGTGGGCGCGGAAATCTACAAGCATCTCGAGAAAGTGGCCGACCGCTTCGACGACGTCGCGAACGAGATCAACAGTATCGTGATCGAGCAAGTTTAAGGTCAGGACCACACAGTGGATGCTTCGCTCGCTTTTCCCATCCTGGTCGGACTGATCGGTGTCGCGCTGCTGTTCGATTTTCTCAACGGACTGCACGACGCCGCCAATTCCATCGCCACCATCGTTTCGACGCGAGTGATGCGGCCGCAGTGGGCTGTCCTGTGGGCGGCGTTTTTCAATTTCATCGCTTTTCTCTTCTTCGGGCTGCTGGTCGCGGCCACCGTCGGCAAAGGCATCATCGATCCGGCCGTCGTCGATCACTACGTGGTGTTCGGCGCGCTGGTGGGCGCGATCAGCTGGAACATCATCACCTGGTATTTCGGCATTCCCTCGAGTTCCTCGCATGCCCTCATCGGCGGTCTCGCGGGCGCGGCGGTGGCCAAGAGCGGGGTCGGGTCCATCGTGGCAGCGGGCTTTCTCAAGACCGCTGCCGCCATCGTGCTCTCGCCGCTGATCGGCCTGACTCTCGGCGCCGGGCTGATGGTCGCCGTGTCGTGGATCTTCTCGGGCACCACGCCGCGCAAGGTAGACCGCTGGTTTCGCCGGCTGCAGTTCGTATCCGCCTCGCTCTACAGTCTGGGACACGGCGGCAACGATGCCCAGAAGACCATGGGCATCATCTGGATGCTGCTGATCGCCGCCCAGGTCACCGGACCGAAGGAACCCTTGCCGTTCTGGGTGGTCATGACCTGCCAGTCGGCTATGGCGCTGGGCACGATGTTCGGCGGCTGGCGCATCGTCAAGACCATGGGCCAGAAGATCACCAAGCTCAAACCGGTGGGCGGCGCCTGCGCCGAAACCGGCGGCGCCATCACCCTGTTCGTCGCGACCGGGCTAGGCGTGCCGGTTTCCACCACCCATACCATCACTGGCGCCATCGTCGGCGTGGGCTCGGTGAACAAGTTCAACGCCGTGCGCTGGGGCGTGGCCGGCAACATCGTCTGGGCCTGGGTGCTGACCATACCCTGCTCCGCGTTTATCGCCGCGGTGGCCTGGTTCCTGGGGCAGCAGTACCTTTAAGTAAGCTCTGAAAAACCTCGGGCGATGCTTTCTCGGCCGAGGTTTTTCACTGTAATGGGGGGATTGGAAAAGGGGGCCGTTGGCCCACTTTTCAGAGTTTCCCTAGTCCGTTTTCACCGCCGCCGCAGCGGCAGCACCCTTGCGAGCGCCGGCGATTCCACTGACGAGCGCTCCGGCCACACATCCTCTCCCAGCACTTCACTATCGCGCCAGCGCACAAGCTCCATGCGCCCGTCATGGTGCTCGACGATGGCGCTGCAGCTGTCGACCCAGTCGCCGCAGTTGATGTAGGTAACGCCGCCAACGCTTTTGATCGCGGCGCTGTGGATGTGGCCGCAGACTACGCCGTCGAAGCCGCGCGTGCGGGCGTGGTTCGCCACCGATTCTTCGAAACCGTACACGAAAGCGAGGGCGCCCTTAAGCTTGCGCTTGGCGTAGTCGGCCAGGGACCAGTAGCCGCGAAGATGCAGCTTCCTCCTTATCCAGGATGGCATGAAGTTCAGGCGCACGAGCAGGGCGTAGCCGAGGTCGCCCAGCAGCGCCACCCAGCGGTGATAGCGCGTGATCTGGTCGAACTCGTCACCGTGCAGCAACAAGTAGCGCCGGCCGTCCGCCGCGGTGTGGACCGCTTCGCGCACCACCTGAATATCGCCGAAATTGCTGCCAGCGTATTCGCGCAGGGCTTCGTCATGATTGCCGGGCACAAATATCACTTTCACCTGATGCCGCGCGCGCTTGAGCATCTTCTGCACGAAGGTGTTGTGCTGCGGCGGCCAGTAGATGCCCCGCCCCAGCGACCAGAAATCCACGATGTCGCCCAGCAGGTACACCTGCTCGGCTTCGTGGACGCGCAGAAAATCGAGCAGGCGCTCGGCCTGGCAGGCGCGGGTACCTAGATGTATGTCCGAGAGAAAGATTGTCCGGACCCGGCGCATGACTAGATCGCGGGCTTGCGCCCGATGTAGAGATAGTAGGGCACGCGCAGCCCGGGCAGGTAGGGCACTCCGGCGCTGCGCTCTTCGCAGTTGATCGGCTCGGTGTGCCGAAGCAGGCAGGGCAGATGCCGCGGGTCTAGGCGAACTCCGTCGTGACCGAACCAGCGCTGCCAGAACCCGCGCGCGAATGATCCATGGCGCTCCTGAGCCGCGGCCGCGCTTCGCCTTGGAACGTGGAAATCCACCGCGCCCAGCAGCCCGCCCGGGCGCAGCATGGCCAGTGCGTTGTCCAGAGCGGCGCGCCAGTCCGGAATCATGGTAAGCGCATAGGAGAAATACACGCAGTCCACCGGCGCCTGCGGCCGATAGGTGGTGGCGTCGGCTTCGACCGCCACCGCTACGCCGGGCCAGCGCTCGCAGCGTTTGCGTGCCCGATCGAGGAGCGCCGGGCACAGATCCACCACTTCGATTCGGGAAAAAGTCGAAAGGCGCGAACCGAAGAACTCCAGATTGCGGCCGGTTCCGCCACCCAGTTCCACCACGGTGCACCCTGGCGGCAAAGGCAGGCGCGCGATCAGATCCTCGCGTCCGTGCAGCAGGCGTTCGCGAAATGCGTCGTAGTGCTGCGCCTGCGGCTGGTAGAAGGCCTGAAGGCGGTCGGCATGGCTTCCGCCTCCGCCCTGACCGCGCGCGAGTTGCAACAGGGTGCGCGCATCGGCAAGAATGTTCACGCGCGTATGTCCGCGATGTGAAAACCGGCGTAGGTATGCACCCGGTCGCGCGGCTGCAGCGCGGCGGACAGGTCCTCGTGGAACCGCAGCCGGTCGCGCACGCCGCTGCCATCGCCGAGCCTGAGGCCGTCGAGGTAATCCGGTTGCCGGTGGGCGCTGCGAAATATGACCCGGGAATCGCCCGTGGCGCGCTCGCAGATTGCATCCCACTCCTCGGCCAGTGCTTCGGGGTAGTAGCTGCTCATCCAGTCCATGTGATCGAGCAGCACGAATCTGGAGATGCGCTCCCGCGTGCCCCGCAGGAACTCGGTGACGGTGCAGGTATGCAATACGATGCGCTCGGCCAGCCCGCGCTTGAGCGCAATGAAGTTCTCCGGCCGCAGGTATTCCGGGCAGCAATCGGCGCTGTAGCGGCCGCGCAGATAGAGCGTCCAGAAATAGTTGGTCCACACCGGCAGGTTGCGGAACACATAGTCGACCGCTTCGCGCACAAACCCGCCCACGCCGCCCGCGTGCTGGCGCTCCACTTCCTTTCGCTGCGAGTGCGGGACGCCGAGCATGCTCATGGTGATCTGGCGCGACAAGGCCCAGTTGACGCCGCGGCTCCACAGTTGCGGCTGAACCTCCCGCTCGTAGATCTGCCGCTGGCGCTCCAGCGAGCGCGCCTCCAGCAGCGACTCGACGCTCGCGCGCAAGCCAGGCCGCATCCCGAGAAAAGCGCGAAAGCCGCGCGCGACGATGCCGGAGAGCCCGTGAAAGTAGAAGCTGTCGCCCGGATCCGCGGCGCAGAACCAGCGGCCGTGCCGGTCCCAGTAGTCGCGCGCGAACGGGGACAATCGATCGCGCAACGAATCCCTGTAGACAAACCCGAATCGGGGATGATGTCCTTCGCCGAATACGGCAAAAAAGTCCTCGAACTCGAGATGCTTGATGCCGGCGAGCTTCAGTTCCAGCAGCGCCGTTTGGCGCGGATTGGCGTCCACCGCATGTATGCGCGCCGGCCCGGCCAAGGCATAGTCCAGGACGTTGCACCCGGCGCTGGAGATCACGAGCATGTGATCCTGGGGCCGCAACGCCAGTGCCAGGCGGTCGACCGCGGGATCCTCCCAGCAGGTGTTGTAGACCAGGGAACGGGAATAGATGGCATCGAAGACCTTTTGATCCAGTCTGTCGATCAGCGACTGCGCTTGTCGGGTCAAATCGCGTCCATCCGTTTAAGTCTGGCGTTGAAGCCGAGCGTTGAGCTTCGGCGCGAGACTAGCGCGGTTGCGTTACAGCAGCGTGACCGTTCGGCAGACCGGCATGCCGGCGGCGAAACCGGCCGAACGACGCCGGTCCGGTCAGTGCTCGACGTTCTCGATCGCCTTGCGGCAGAGGGCGACGATGCGCCGGTAGGCAGTCTCGCGTTTCTTGCGCGAGGCGTACTGCGGGATATCCTCCACCTTCTTGATGGTCTTCTTGCACGCCAGCAGCAAGTGCTTGGCGTTTGCCACGAGTTTGGGATTTCTCTGTATGGCGTAGACATCCTTGCGCGTAAGAATTTGCAGCACTTTGTATTGCGCGCTGGTGATCTTCACGGTTTTCATCGTTTCTCCCTAGCCCGATTCACATCCGACTCAGACAAAGTTATTCACGGAATCTGTGGATATCCCTGTGCACAAGTGCGCCCCCGGCGCCCAAGTCGGCGATCTGAAAGCAATTTTTGATTTCGCCTAAAGATTGATCTGACACGAAATGTGTTACAGGAAGATGACAGTGCGCCAGGCGCAATGCCAGCCGCTCGATCGCACGACGACGTGCGCCATTCAATTCTCTCAAGCGCAAACCACCGAGTGAAGTTGAGACCGGCGCCTACTCTGCGCGTCGCCGAGCCCGGGCAGCCAGCCCTCTGCCGGAGCGTCCGCCCGTCGCCGCAGAAGCGCGCCTGAACAAAGGGTGGGTGGATCGAGCGTGAACGTCGCCGATCTCGTCGGACGGCACAGGCGAACTCCCGCCGGAGGCCCACTCGCACCGCGTAATCGCGATCACCATCAGCGCTCTTTGCCCTACCTCGTTCGCACGCATGTCGAACGGCCATCCCATCCGATCGTGACTCTCCTGCCGGCACTCCTGTCCACGGTCAATTCTGTCAGCTAGGTCAATCACGATCAGTTTCTCCCGAAAGTTGCGCGACGCGTGGAACGGGCAGCGCGTGCCCGTCGCGGATGGCGCAAGATAGCAAGCCCAAATGACATGCTGTTGACGGAAATATGACTCACCGGGCCGTGCGCGCCGCACAAGCGCCGCCCTCGCCGCAATGCGAGGTGTTGCAAAAGGCGTAAGATCGCACGCGGCCATCACTGTCGGCGCTTGCACAGCGCCGCCCACCTACAAGGAGCATTCGGATGATCAAGGAAATCGTGGTAGTCAGCGGCGTGCGTACGGCGATCGGCGACTACGGCAGCGCACTGAAAGACATCGCGCCGACCGAACTCGCGGCCAAGGTGGCGCGCGAAGCAGTCGCGCGCGCCAGGATCGACCCGGCCGAAGTCGGCCACGTGGTGTTCGGCAACGTCATCCACACCGAACCGAAAGACATGTACCTGTCGCGCGTGGCCATGATCAGCGCGGGTATGGCGCACCACACGCCGGCCATGACCTTGAATCGCCTGTGCGGCAGCGGCATGCAGGCCATCGTCAGCGCGGCGCAGACCATCCTGCTCGGCGACGCCGACATCGCGCTTGCGGGCGGCGCCGAATCTATGAGCCGCGCCGGCTACCTGATGCCATCGCTGCGCTGGGGCCAGCGCATGGGCGACGGCGGCGCGGTCGACATGATGGTGGGCGCGCTCACCGATCCCTTCGACACGGTGCACATGGGCATCACCGCCGAGAACGTCGCCACGAAATGGAATATTTCCCGCGCGCAGCAGGACGAGTTCGCGGTGGAGAGTCACCGCCGCGCGGTCAACGCCATCCAGAAGGGCTATTTCAAGGAGCAGATCCTGCCGGTCGAACTGAAGACGCGCAAGGGCGTGACCCTGTTCGACACCGACGAGCACCCGCGCGCCGACGCGAGCCTCGAAGGCATGGCCAAATTGAGAGCCGCGTTCAAGAAAGACGGTTCGGTCACCGCGGGCAACGCCTCCAGCCTCAACGACGGCGCCGCGGCGGTAGTGCTGATGGAAGCCGGCGCAGCCGCGAAGAAAGGCATCAAACCGATGGCGCGGATGCTCGCCTACGGGCATTCCGGCGTCGACCCCAAGTACATGGGCATCGGCCCCGTGCTCGCGGTGCAGCAGGCGCTTTCGCGCGCCGGCCTCAAAGTCAGCGACATGGACGTGGTCGAGTCGAACGAGGCCTTCGCCGCGCAGGCCTGCGCCGTGGCAGCGGATTTGAAGTTCGATCCGGCGAGAACCAATCCCAACGGCGGTGCAGTGGCAATGGGCCATCCCATCGGGGCCACCGGTTGCCTGCTGACAGTGAAAGCGATCTATGAACTCCAGCGCACCGGCGGGCGCTACGCTTTAGTCACCATGTGCATCGGTGGCGGACAGGGAATCGCGGCGATATTCGAGCGCATGTGAGCACGCACTTGAGCGACTTGTCCGCCCATTACTCAGTGGCCGGTAGTTAAAACGACATTAGAAGCCCGGAGAACCGCGCCAGTGCTTGTTCTTCGAGCAATGGTTGTAGTGTAACTAACAGGTTGCTGAGTAATACCGACTGACGTCCGGCGTCAGTTCGCTTACCACCTTCCAATTTGTCCCGCGTTCCGCGCAGCTTCTGACTTGCCAGCGCGGGCAAACGGCATACATGCGGCTCGGCCCCGCCGTGTCTATGTCTATGACGTCCAGCACGGCCAGGCGCCTGTCCGAGACCAACGCGATGCGCGCCGCCAGGCCCGGCCTGTGCGTTGATCTGCGCCGATAACGCCGTTGTAACCGCCGCGTCATGTTCCACCGCCATACTCGTATTTTTGGCTTTCCGCACCCGTCAGCGCGATACCGCGCAAGCCCGTAGGCGTGGCAGCCGTAACAGCAGGAAGACCAGATGACGCAATCATTGCGGCAGCATCATGCTTTGAACCAAGCAATGCCTTTCGCCAGCCAAGAGGCGCTATGCACGCAGTCGCTCGAGGTCACCTACGCCAACGGCACCCGCGCGCTGCAGCGCACGTCGCTTTCATTCAAGCAGGGTGGGTTCAACGTGCTGCTCGGCTCGTCCGGCGCGGGCAAGTCCACGCTGCTGCGTTGTTTGAACGGCCTGGTTCGTCCAAGCGCCGGAAAAGTACATGTACCGGGATTGGGCGACATTGCCGATCCCCGCGCATTGCGCCGCCATCGCCGCCAGACCGGAATGGTATTCCAGCAGCACCACCTGATCGGGCGCCTCTCGGTACTCTCCAATGTGCTCACCGGACGGCTCGGCTACCACGGCGCGCTTTCGACCCTGCTCCCCGCCCCGCGCCAGGAAAAGGAACTCGCGCTTGCGGCGATTGATCGTGTCAACCTGCTGGAACATGCGCTCAAACGCGCCGATCAACTTTCCGGGGGCCAACAGCAACGCGTGGGTGTGGCACGCGCGCTGGTGCAGGCTCCCCGCATTCTACTGGCAGACGAGCCGGTGGCGAGCCTGGATCCGGCGACGGCCGAACGCTTGCTTGCGCTGATGCGCGACATTTGCAAAAGCGACGGGCTGACTGCGGTGGTAAGCCTGCACCAGGTCGGCTTCGCCCGAATGTTCGCAGATCGCATCATCGGCCTCGCCGGCGGCGCAGTGGCCTTCGACGGTACGCCCGCACAACTTACCGATGACGTGGCGGTGCGCCTTTACGACACCGCGCCACCGGCCTACCGCGATGCTCCCGCGCCTGCCTTGACCTCCAACTGCCCATCTGAAGGAATACTCGTATGAAACGAACCATCCTGCTCGCCGCATATGCCGCACTTGCAAGCGTAGTTTTTTCGCTGCCGATTACTGCGCAGGCCCAAGGCAAAGACCCGGCGAAGCTGCGCGTGGCCCTGCTGCCCGATGAAAACGCAGCGACACTGATCCAGAACGCACAGCCGCTCAAAGTCTATCTGGAGTCCACGCTGAAGAAGGAAATCGAGTTGATCGTCACCACCGACTACTCGTCGATGATCGAAGCCATGCGCTTCGGACGCATCGAAGTGGCGTATTTCGGGCCGTTCTCGTATGTGCTCGCCAAATCGCGTGCGCCCGAGATCGAGCCGTTTGCCGTAGGCGTGGAAAAAGGTTCACCCACCTACAATTCGATTCTGATCGCGACCGCCGGCGGACCGGTAAAGTCGGTAGCCGACATTCGCGGCAAACCTTTCGGCTTCGGCGATCAGGCGTCCACCTCCAGCCACCTTGCCCCGCGCGCGCATTTGCTCAAGAAAGGTCTGGACGGCGACAAGGACTACAAAGTAGTGCACCTCGGCACACACGACGCGGTGGCGCGCGCAGTGCAAGCCGGTCAGGTGCCCGCCGGCGCGTTGTCCGAGCCGATCTATCGCAGTCTGGTTGAGCGCAAGGTCATCGATCCGGCGCGCATCGTGCAAATCGATCTGACAGCCGCGATTCCAAACTACCCGATGACAATGCAGGGCAATCTCGCGCCGCAACTCAAGCAGGCGATCCGTAGCGCGTTCCTGAGCATGAAGGACAAGGAAATACTCAAGTCGTTTCGCGTCGAAGCCTTCGCCGCCACCGATGACAAGGCCTACGACGTGTTGCGCGACACTGCGACTGTGCTCAAACTCGACCTGGCAAAGATGAAATAATGCAGGCAGCCACCGCCAGCTACGGGCGCATACTCGACACGGCGCGCCGGGAATCCGGCCGTCGCGCACGAATGGCGGCCGTCGTCGCCGCCGTCTGCGTAGCGGCACTTGCGATCACCGGGTTTTTCGACGCCACCCGCTTTATCGAGGGCGGACCGGCAATCGCGCAGCTCGCTTCTGAAATGGTCCCGCCGGACTTTGCGCGCTGGCGAAGCTGGTTGCGCCCATTGCTGGACACGCTGGCCATGTCCATCGCGGGAACGGCGCTTGCAGTACTTTTGTCGTTGCCCCTCTCGCTGCTCGCCGCGCCGAACACGGCGCCCAACGCGCTGGTGTATCGCAGCGTGCGTACCCTGCTCGCGGCGCTGCGCTCGGTGCCGGAGATCATCCTTGGAATCCTATTCGTCGCCGCAGTCGGCTTTGGCGCACTGCCGGGTGTGCTGGCGCTCGCGCTGCACTCGGTGGGTATGGTGGCGAAGTTCTACGCCGAAGCGATCGAGCACGCAGACCCGAAACCGCTGGAAGCGGCGACCGCCGCCGGCGCGAGTCGGTTGCAGGTGATCGCGCATGCCGTGCTGCCGCAGGTGCTGCCGCAACTGGCTGACATCACCATCTATCGCTGGGAATACCATTTCCGCGCCTCGGCCGTGCTGGGCATTGTGGGCGCCGGCGGCATCGGCTTCGAGTTGATGGCTGCGCTAAGGCTGATCAAGTACGACGAAGTCGCCGCAATCCTGCTGACGATCCTTGCGTGCGTGGTCGTCGTGGACGGAATCGGCGCATGGCTGCGCCGCGGCCTGAAGTGAACACGCCCGTTGCCATTCCGAACATCGTCATCACCAACCCGGTTCACGATGAGGTGCGGGCACGGCTCGAAAGCGTTGGCCGCGTGGAGATGAACTCCAGCACCGAGCCGTGGACGCCCGCGCAACTCGCTGTGCGCATGCGCGACGCCGACGCCATGATGGGCTTCATGACCGACTGCGTGGACAATGTCCTGCTCGCCCAGTCGTCACGATTGCGCGTGGTGGCCTGCGCGCTAAAGGGTTTCGACAGTTACGACGTAGAGGCGTGCACCCGCGCGGGGGTATGGCTGACCATCGTGCCGGACCTGCTTACCGAGCCTACAGCTGAACTCGCCTTCGGACTGGCGATCTCGCTTGCGCGCAACGTACTCCAGGGCGATGCGGAAGTACGATCCGGGCAATTCCACGGCTGGCGCGCACGACTCTACGGCACCGGCCTGGCCGGCGCCAGCGTCGCGGTGGTGGGCTTGGGCCAAGTGGGTCAGGCGATCATCTCGCGCCTATCCGGCTTCGGCTGCGCGCGACTGATCGGCGTGGATCCGGTGAAATGCCGGCGCGGCGTCGAAGTGCTGGGCTTGCATCAAGCGTTGGCGCAGGCGGATTTCGCGTTCCTTGCGGCACCACTTACGGCACAGTCGCGGCATCTGTTGGATTCGACTGCGCTTTCGCATTGCAAATCGGGGCAGTTCCTGATCAACGTCGGCCGCGGCTCAGTGGTGGACGAAGCGGCGATTGCCGACGCACTGGAGTCTGGGCAACTGGCCGGGTACGCGGCCGACGTATTTGCCTTCGAAGACTGGGCCCTGGATGACCGTCCGGCAGCCATTCACGCGCGCCTGCTTGCGCGAGCCAATACGCTGTTCACCCCGCACTTGGGTTCGGCCGTGCGCCAGGTACGCCTCGCGATCGAACAACGTGCCGCCGATAGCATCATCGCAGTGTTGCAAGGACGCGAACCCGTGGACGCGATCAACCGGCCCGAGTTCGATACTGCCAATACAACTCGCTGCTGAGGTGCGCAGTTGCTTGTGCCGCCGGAATTCTTCATATCAAAAAGTCCATGAATCACAACTGCAACAAAAGCGTAATCGTACTGCAATGCCACCTCGATATCGTGCTGCGGTCTAGTCCTGGGCGAGCCAGGCCTGACCTTCCCAACTTGATATGGAGTGTTGCAGATGCATATGAAAGCGATTTACCTGGCGGTGGTGAGCAGTTTGGCGCTTGCGGCTTGCGGCGGCAGCAGCGGGGGCGTCGACACAGTCGCTGTCCCAGCGGCGCCCCAACTTACCGGCACGCTCTCCGACTCCGCGGTTAAGGGCGTCACCTACGCCGGCAGCAGCGGGGTAAGCGGCACTACCGGCGTCAACGGCGAGTTCAAGTACGTGGCCGGCGACAAGGTCAGCTTCAAGATCGGCAATGTCACGCTCGGTTCGGTCGATATGGCGAGCAGCGCGCTGGGCACCCTTAGCGGCAACCGGGTCGTGCGCCCGAAGGATCTGGCCGGCGTCACCGACGAAACCGATGTCAAGGCGCTCGCGATCGCCCAGGTGATACAGACGGCCGCGGCCGCCTCGCCCACCGACACCAACATCGACGTCAGCGCCAATGTCGCGAAGTTTTCCGCTTCGACCGTGACTGCCACCAGCATCGACTCCCTGGACAAGGCGAAGACGGTATTGGCCAGCGCCGGTCTCACCCCCACGGCGCTTGGCAACGTCGCCGCGCACCTGCTGTCGGCGCCGGCGCAGGTGAAGTCGGTGGAGTTCACGCCGACAGCGGTTACCGGCCTCACGCTTGCGCAGCGCGCCAGCACCTACACCACTTCCACAGTCAAGGTGACCTACAGCGACGGCACGACCAAGGATTTCCCTCTCTCCTACGTGAACCTGTTCAACAACACGGACACGACCAAGTCTGCGGACGGCTCGGCCGCCGCTTCGATACGCGACAAGAGCGGCAACATCCTGAAGGACTCCAAAGGCAAACCCTATGTGCCGCAAACGCCTGATGCCAACTCACTGATGGATATCGGCGGCACGCCCTACCTCGTGACGCACTTCGAATACCAGAACAACGACAGCGCGGGCGTCAACTGGTACGGCAAGCTGCCGATGACCATGACCGTGGCCAAGCTAAGCCAGAGCACCACGGACGGCAAGTTCACGGTCGCTTCGATCAAACCGGTGGACTTCTCCTCCGTGAACGGCCTGTGGATTCCCTGCGCCGGCTCGCGCTCACCCTGGAACACGCACCTCGGCTCCGAGGAATACGAACCGGATGCACGCTGCGATTCGGACGCGGCGTTCGCGGCAACCAAGGGCGGCGCCTGCCTGGCGATGGAATACACCGAGCGCATGGGCGCTTTCCGCACTCTGTATGGCATCCCCGCCGCCTCACCGTATCAATATGGCCTCACGCCCGAAGTCACCATCGCCAGCAACGGCAGCAGCACGGCCGTGAAGTGGCACACCTTGGGTCGATTGTCCCGTGAAAAAGCCCAGTTCTTCGGCGACTCGCGCACCGCGATCCAGGGCGACGATGGCACTTATACTTCACTTACGATGTTCGTCGCCGACAAGGCCGCCGATCTCTCCGCCGGCACGCTGTACGCCGCCAAGTGGAACCAGGTATCTGCGGCCGGCACCGATGGCGGCAAGGCGACGCTGACCTGGATCAAACTGGGCAAGGGCAGACACGACGACATCAAGAAAGCCGTGGATGCCGGTGTCAAGTTCACCGACCTGTTCGACGTCGACACCACCGCCGGCGTCGCGCCGGTATCCGGTTTCAAGCGCATCAAGGGCGGCCATGAAGTGGCCACTGTGGAAGACCTGAAGCTGAAGACCGGCACCTTCGGCAGCACCGGCGTGGACATCTCGACGCTGGCCGCCTTCCTCGAAACCCGCCGCTACGCCGCCTACCTGGGTGCCACCGTCGAGTTCGAGAAATACGAGGGCGTCGCCTACAACGCAAAGGACGGCAAGGCCTACGCCGCCATGGCGCGCATGAGCAACGGCATGGAGGACAAGTCCACCGACCCGGCGAACCACATCGCCATCAAGAGGAACCTGTCTGGCGCCGTCTACGAATTGACGCTGAAGTCGAACCAGATCGACAGCAGCGGCAACGCCATCGACAGCGATTTCGTGCCGGTCGTGATGGAAGCGCTGGTGGTGGGCGAGGACATCACGGCGGATGCCGAAGGCAACAAGTCCAACCTGGAAAAGATCTCCAGTCCGGACAATCTGTGGTTCTCCGAGCGCATGCGCGTGCTGTTCATCGGCGAAGACAGCAGCAACCACGTCAACAACTATCTTTGGGCCTATCACGTCGATACGAAGAAGCTGGTGCGCATCCTGTCTCTGCCCATGGGCGCGGAATCGACCGGCCTGCAGGTGGTGGACAATATGAACGGCTTCGCCTACATCATGGCCAACTACCAGCATGCGGGCGACAAGAACGGCACCGCCCAGGCCACCTATGACAGCATCATCGGCGGCATCAACACCGACAAGGCGGAAGTGGGCTATCTCGCGGGCGTACCGGCAATGCGATAAGCCAGACCGCTTCGACCGGCGATACGGCCGGTCGGCCGCCTGAACTTGAAGCCGCGGGACACCCCCTCCCGCGGCTTATTTTTTTTTGCCCGCGAGCGTACACGGTACCGGACCAAAGCCGGCACGCGATCGATAGAAGCTTGGGGGCGCCGGCGAGGCAGGCGCGATCAGGCAGACGCCGTTAGGCGGGCGCAGTTAGGCAGGCGTCGGGGCGCTGGAACTATTTGACTTGAGCAGAACCGGCAGAGTTCTCGCCGCCAGTTCGAGGGGGCCCAGATTCATTTCGATCAACTGGCGCAGAGTGTTTCTGGCATGTGAATCGATGGATCGGATTTCAAGGCCGATCAGCCCGTCCGAGCGATGCGCAACGATGCCTTCCACTTCGCAGGCCTGATTGCCTCTCTCGGTCAGTATCCTCAGCCGGAGCTGGTCTCCCGCGCCGATATCCGCGTGTCCATCCAGCGCGACCAGGACAGCATGCAGGGAGACATCGATCAAGCTCACCTCATACAAACGCGGCAGGCGGATCAGGACTGCGCTGGCGCGGTAGGGAAACCTGGACGCTTGCCGCGAAATGCTTTGCATGTGCATGCACCTCCGAAAAATGGCGAATGGCCATAGCCTGCGCCCGCATCGTGACGGTTTGATTAAAGCCGGCACGCATATTGACAGCGCGGCCCGATCGCGGATTGGAGCAGGGGGAAAGCAGTTTGATCGCGATGCGTTACGGGGTGATGAAACACCGGGCGCAATCGCAAAAATATATACCGACGCGTCCGGCCCGGACGCAACAGGATTGACACATGCCCCGGCTAGCATCGCCTCGTCGATCAGATGAGGAGAATGGCACCATGATCCAAGTCGAACAAATTCTGCAAGCCAAGTACCCGGGGCTGGTCGCGAATCACGAATTCGTCACCCGGCCCACGCTGGCCCTGTTGCGACAGCTGCTGCGCGAGCGGGAACTCAATGCGTTTCTGCTGCAGCACCACGACGTCGAAGGTGCGGAGTTCCTCGCGCAACTGCTGCGCTATTGCGGGCTCAGCTACAGCGTGGTCGAGGGCGAGCGCGACAACATCCCGGCGGAGGGACGCGTCGTCATCGTCGCCAATCATCCATTGGGCGGACTTGACGGAGTCGCGCTGCTCAGCCTCGTGCGCAGCGTGCGTCCGGACGTGCGCATCGTGGCCAACGACGTCCTGATGCAGTTCGGACAACTCAAGCACATGCTGCTGCCGATCGACAACATGGGCAAGGGGTGCACCAAGGCCAGCATTGCGGCGATCAACGAAGCGCTGGAGCGCGACGAGGCCGTCATCGTGTTCCCCAGCGGTGAAGTGTCCCGGCCCGGGCCCCTGGGCATCAAGGACCGCCCCTGGCGCAGCGGATTTCTGCGCTTTGCCGAACGCGCCGGGGCGCCGGTGCTGCCTATCCACATCGACGGCAGAAACTCCGCCCTGTTCTACGGCCTGTCCCTGCTCTACAAGCCTCTGTCGACCCTGCTTCTGGTGCGCGAAATGTTCCTGCGCAAGCAGCGGACTTTGCACATGCGCATCGGCGAACTCATCCCGTGGCAGGAAATCGCCGCGCTCGATTTGTCGCGCGAGGAGAAGATCAAGCGCATCAGCAGGCAGGTGTATTCGGTGCGCAAGAAGTGCGTACCGCTGTTTCGCACTGCAAAGCCGACGGCGCAGGCCGAGCCCCGGCCCGCCTTGCGCCGGGAACTGCAGCAGGCCGATTGCCTGGGCCAGACCAAGGACGGCAAGCAGATCTTTCTGTTCGACTGCCGGCAAGACTCCCCGGTCATGCGCGAGATCGGCCGCCTGCGCGAAATCGCGTTTCGCCGCGTGCGCGAAGGCAGCGGAAAAAGCCGCGATCTGGATCAGTTCGACGCCTATTACCGGCATCTGGTCCTGTGGGACGACAGCGACCTGCAGATCGTCGGCGCCTATCGCATCGGCGAGGCCCGCAGGATCGTCGGCACCCGCGGCTGCGAGGGACTCTACACGCACCAGCTGTTCGCGTACTCGGACGCCATGCACCGCTACTTCCCGCAGGCGCTGGAACTGGGGCGCAGTTTCGTGCAGCCGCGCTACTGGGGCATGCGCAGCCTGGATTACCTCTGGTACGGCATCGGCGCCTATTTGCGCAAGCACCCGGACATCCGCTACCTGTTCGGGCCGGTGAGCATCAGCGAGGGCTATGCGCGCTCGGCAAAGAACCTGCTGGTGCATTTCTACCGGCACTACTTCGGTGACGAGGGCAGGCTCGCCCTCGCGCGCGAGCGCTACCTCATCTCCGACGCGGAGCGCTCGCCGCTGCACGCGCTGTTTGCCGGAGCGGACTACGAGCGCGGGTTTCGCATTCTGAAGGAACAGTTGGCCCGCATGGGCCTCGCCGTGCCGACCTTGTACAAGCAATACACCGAAGTGTGCGAACCCGGTGGTGCCCGCTTCCTCGATTTCGGCGTCGACGCGCAATTCTCGAACTGCGTCGACGGATTGGTGCTGGTGGACCTGAATCTGCTGAAGCAGAGCAAACGGGCGCGCTATCTGGCCGACGACGCTGCGACGCTGCTTGATTCCGTTGCAAGCACGGGGCGCCTGACGTATCGGTCGCGCCACGCCGCTTAGGCAGGCGCCGCTTCAGCTCCCCGATTCAGCTCCCCGATTCAACTCCCGATGGGGAGCCGACTTGCGAGCCAGTCCCGGACCTGCCGCGCCACCCAGGAGGCATCATCCAGCGGCAGGTCGTGGCCTGCGCTCGGGTGGGTTGCGAGGGACGCGCCCCAGCGCTCGGCAATATGGCGCGAACAGCACGGATTCACCAGACCATCCTGCGCGCTCGCCAGGACCAATACCGGCATCTCCGGCCCGGTCGCAGGCGCTCGATATAGCCCGGCCGCAATCAACTGACGCAGGGCGTTGCGGGGTGCAACCGGACATTCGCGCCGGTACGCCGCCCATGCGTCGACTATTGCCGGCTGCGCTTCGCCGCGCGAGCTGACCAGCCGCAGGATAGTGCGCTCCTGCCGCACGACGCCTCCGGCGAACAGCGACAACACCGTCGGGTAGGCGCTAGGCCGCATGCGCCGGTACAAGGGGTCGAATCCGCCCAGGCTGGTGTTGATCAGAACGCAAGCGCCTACTTCCTGCGGATGTTTGACGGCCCACTCGACCGCGATCATGGCACCCATGGACAAGCCGAGCAGGCTGTAGGGCGGCGCCATGCCGCGCGCCGAAAGCTCGCCGCGGAAATACTCGGCCATGTGCGCAATGCGCAGCGGGCTTGCCTCGCTGCACAGGCGGCCGTTTCCGGGCAGATCCAGGCTCACCACCTCGTCACCCGGACACTGCGCGCGCAGTAAGCCGGGGAAGTCACCCCAGTGGCGCGTTTCGTTCAACAGGCCGCGCAGCAATACCCAGGTCGTCATAGCCTCATCCCTTCGTTCAATTCAGGCCTGCCCGGGGCCGCGTCCCCTGCTGTCGAAATCTGCCGTCAGTACCAGCGCTGCAAGGCCGCTTGCCGGTGGCACTCGCGCTCCGCGCGCGCGGGCAACCAACTGCGATAGGAACCGGCCGCGCGCACCAGAAAATCCATCCACAGCAGATGGCTGCGCAGCACCCGCTGCAGTCTGTGCACCGGCAGCGGATTGAAGATGCCCAGGCGCGAGAACATTTGTCGCGGACTCTTCTTGATCCACAGCCAGGAGCCCATTTCCAGGGTAAGCGGCAGGAACACGCGGTGCTCGTGCTGCAAGGACTGCAGATAGAGATGATCCCACAGGTCGCCGTGCGCCAGGTATTGCCGGCATTGGGGTTCAAACAGATAGTTGTGATGCGGGTAGGTCTGGTCGAACAGCCCGTGCAGTGCTTCGACTTCCGCCAGGTGCCGGATCGGGGCGGCGGTGTAAGCATACGGAAACCAGATGCGGTCGCGCAGACCGAAGCCGGAGTGGCAATCCAGCGCCAGGCTGAATTCGCGTACCAGCAGTTCCTCCTGCACCACCCTGCATACCGCCTGGCTTTCCGCTTGCATATCCGCATCCGCGGCGCCGCGATACCAGGGCAGGCGCGCGCTGATGCGCTGGCCTCCGTACAGGAACGGGACTTTCTGCGCCGATTCCACCGGCGCGTTGCGCATCAAGTCCACCCCGCTCGGATTGCTGCGCGTGCCCCGCCACATCCCGCCCGGGTTCACCAGCGGCATGAAAACGAGCCGAATGTTCGCCATCTGGCGCTGCAGCAGCCGATCCCAACGCAGACGCCCGATCAAACTGTGGAGAAACGACAGCAATACCTGCGTGCCGATGCGCTCCAGGCCGTGAATGCCGCCGAAAAAGCCGACCCCGGGCACCTCCGGACTGGGGTTGCCCAGGCACAAAGCATAGAGCGGAAAGCGGCGACCGTCCGCGGCTGTCTCGCACACCGTTCGCACCTGCAGATGCGGCACGCCTTCTTTGATGAGGCGCTCGAGTTTGAGCATTTCCGGAAAATCATTCATGCGCGCGCAGCGAGGTGCCTGGTCGATGCAAGCAGGGGGCAGGCGGCTTCATCGCCACGGACAGCCCGGCCCGGGAACTACAGCGCAAGTACGACTAGCGCAACGAGCGCCCCGATGCCTGCGCCGGCGAGCACGTCGCTGGGATAGTGCAGACCCAGGACTACGCGCGAGGCCGCGACCAGAAACGTGAACGGCACGAGCAGGCAGGCAAGTGCCGGAAAATACGAAACGGCGACTATCGTGAAAGCCACGGCATGCAGCGTGTGGCCGGAGGGAAAGCTGAAAGCGTCGAGCGGGTCTATGCCGGCGCGGATATCCGCCAGGGCCGCACAGGGCCGCGGCCTGCCGGTGCGGGTCTTGAGCTGTTTGTAGAGGAGCAGGCCGACCGTGCCTGCGAGGAGCATGCGCAGTGCGGTTTCCAGACCCGGCAATCCCTGGGTGAGGCTCAATGCCAGCATGAGCGCGTACCAGAACGCCCCGTCGCCGAGCCGGCTCGCCAGGCGCAATGGAAGCCGAACCGCGGCAAGGCCCGCCCGTGCATTCAGGCGGCGCGTCCAGCGCCTGTCCCATTCGAGCAGGGATTCGAGTGTTGCGCCGCGTATCTGTATTTGCATGGGGAGCCTTGGCTAATCCGATGCGGCTGCCGCGGTTGCGACGCCCGCCCCGGCGAACTCGCGCGTTCCGGCGCAGCTGAGCAGCGACTTCTCCAGATCGTCGAAGGCCTTGCCCCAACTCAGACTCTCGGCAGTCTGCCGCGCCCGCCGGCGCATCTGCTGCACATCCTGCGCAACGCCGGCAAGGCGCCGCGCGTGGCCGACAAAGGCGAGCGCGTCGCCGCACGGCGCCACCAGGCCGTTGCGCCCGTGGACGATGTATTCGCGCGCCGCCGCATAATCGAACGCCGCGACCGCCAGTCCGCTCGCAAGCGCCTCCAGCGTGACGTTGCCGAAGGTTTCACTCAGACTGGGAAAGACGAACAGGTCGGCCGACGCGTAGTGGGCGGCGAGATCCTCCCCGGTACGCATGCCGGCAAAGTGAAGCTCCGGATTCTCCGCGCGCAGGCGCTTGCCCAAGGGTCCGTCTCCGACCACCACGACACGCAGGTCCGGCCGCTGCCGCCGCGCCGCGCGCACCGCTTCGACGAACAGGCTCAGATTCTTCTCGGCGGCGAGGCGGCCGACGTAGAGCGCCACCGGCGTGTCCGGTCCGCATTGCCACGAGCGGCGCAATTCGGCGTCGCGCTTGTCCGGATGGAACAGCTGCGTGTCTATCCCGCGGCCCACCACCGTGAGCCTCTTGAATCCGATGGCATCGAGCCGGTCGCGCATCTCGTGTGTGGGCACGAAGGTGCAATCGGCGCTGTTGTGCAGCGCACGCAGATAGCCCGAGACCAGGCCCGAGACCCAGCCGAAGCCGTAGTGACGGCTGTAGTCGTGAAAATTGGTATGAAAATCCGAGACGACCGGAACGCCGAGCTTGCGTGCGGCCCACAGCGCCGACCAGCCGAGCGGGCCTTCGGTGACCAGGTGCACCACATCGGGCGGTCGCGCGCTCCATGCCTTGACCAGGCGCCCTGTCCTGGCGAAACCCAGTTGAAGTTCCGGGTATTTCGGGATCGGAAGACCGATGGTGAGGCGCTCGGTCAAGCCTATGGCGGCTGCCGGCGCCTCCGGGTCACCGTCGACCGCCTGGCGCGGCCGGATCAGTTCTATCTGGTGTCCACGCGCCAGCAACGCCTCGACCATCAGGCCGACGGTACGCGCAACGCCGTTGATTTCAGGAGGGTAGGTTTCCGTTACGACCGCAATGCGGAGCGCTTGCTTGGGGGAGTGCTGACGTGACGTTGGCTGCACAGGACGTCACTCTGAAGAAGCAGAATGACGTTCGAATTACAACTCCTTGAACCTTTTGTGACACGCGCAACACGGGCAGAACCGGCTCAGCCGCCCAGGACGCAGATCCAGACAACGGTCATGCACACAAGACTCAACATGACAGCCGCGCTGCCTATGTCCTTCGCCACCTTGGCCAGTTCGTGGTCATCCAGCGAGATGCGATCGACCGCCGCTTCGATCGCGGAATTGAGCAATTCGACGATCAATACCAGGAAAACGCTGCCGAGCAGCAGCGCGCGGCCGGTTGCGGCGACCGGCAGCAGCAAGGCCGCTGGGATCAGCACGGCGGCCAGCAGGATTTCCTGGCGAAACGCGTCTTCCAGGCGATATGCCGCGCGCAGGCCGCTCAGAGAATAGCCGAAGGCGTTGATCAGGCGGCGCAGCCCGGTCTTGCCCTTGTAGGGGCTCTGCGTCAATGCGCGAGCACCACGGCTGCGCCATCCTTCAGGACCGTTCGCACCGCTGGCGCCGGCTTCGCCGAATGCTGGCCGGCACCCCTGGCAGCGCCGATTGTCGGGATATTCATGGAACAAATCCTAGTCGGCCTGAATGACAGGGATGTGACATCAGCGCGACAGGACGGGAAATCCGTCCGGCGACACGCACAAACCGTCCTCGGAATCGCTATTGGATCAGATCGATACGGCTCGATGCTCAAGCGCATTCAGCATCCGAGAACTGCGGCGGCGATGTCCGCAATCATATGATTCGATGAAAGGTATCGGGTAATACAATGCAATGAAGGCTGTCAGGATGGCCGAGCGCGCCCTATAATTCGGCCCGTTGCTGGCGCCTCGTTCGCACTGAATCACGGACGCCGCGCGCAGTCGCGGCGGCAGCGCCCGCAGCAGTCCGGAGGACTTCCACATGCCGCAACTCTATGACAACCCCGATCAGGAAGCGCTGCACCTGAAAGCGATGAAATCGATTGCCGCCGAAACCGGAAATGAGTTCGCGCGGGTGAAGCAGATTTACGAGTTCGAACTCGCCAAACTGCAATCCGGCGCGCACGTGCGGGAGTTCGTACTGCTGCTTTCGGCGCGCCGTGCGCGCGAAACGCTGCGTCAATCGGCGAGTTCCGCTTCGTCGCAGCTGGAACCGGCCTGAAGCGATCCGGGGGGGCCGGCGTGGCCTTTGACTGCATTGCCTGCGGCGCATGCTGTGCCTATTCGGAATCCTGGCCGGTGCTCATCGGTGCGGGCGACGGCGAGGGCATCCCCGAGGATCTGATCGATTTCGAACACGAGCGCATGCTGTGCTACGGCGATCGCTGCACCGCACTGGTCGGTGAGATCGGTAGCCGCGCCGTTTGCAGCGTCTATGCAAATCGCCCGTTGGTGTGCCGGGAATTCGCATCGGGATCGGAGGACTGCCTCATGGTTCGGCGCAGTTTCGGATTGCCCGCGATTGAAACACGACAGGCCTAGGCAGTCCAAATGTCATTCACGCGACAGCGAACGCCAAGAAGACCACAGTAGGGCTGTAACGCACTTTGGCAATGCTCAATAGTCGGGCAGCAGATCCGCTGCGCTGCACCGGCCGCTAGCCGCTGGTCTTGCCCGCGCGCGCGGCAATGCAGCTGGCGACGAAGTCCGGCGCTTCCGGATCGATCGACTGAAAGCGCGCCGGCCGGTAGTCCGGCGACACTTTCCTTACCCCGCTCTCGCAATCGGCCGCAAGGTTGGCCAATCCGCCGGAGACGGCGATCCCGGCTCCGTTGCATCCGCAGACAAGATTGAGATTGTCCCAAGCGTCTACCGGTCCGACCAGAAAGTCGCCATCGGGCGTATAGCAGGAAGGGCCGGCAACATAGTGACGCAGGCCGGTGCGCGTCAATCCGGGCGCGTACTCCTGCAGCGCGCCCGCGAACGCTTCAAGCGTGGCATGCCCCGCGGCGTCCGCCGCGTCGAAAGCGAAACCCGCCAGATCCGCGGGCAGTTGCGGGGAGGCTACGGCGACACCCTTGGTTTCACGCAGTCCGAACAGGATCGCACCGAGTTCCGGTCGCGCATAGAGTTTCAGGTCGACGGCGCTCACCATAGGCATGGCCGCGTTTGCCTGCGGTGTTGGTGCGGAAATCCAGTACTGGGAGCGCACGGCGGCCTGGGCCGCGCTCGCCCCCAGGGGGCGGAGGACGGCATTGGTCCACGCGCCCGCCGCCACCCATACCGAGATCGGCGCCAGCACGGTTTCTCCGATTCTGATTTCAACCCGGGTACCGCTTGCCGCAAGCGTCGCGGGCTTACCGAAAAGAAAGCGCACCCCCAGCGCCCGGGCAGCTGCGACATAGGCGCTGGCCAGAAGATAGGGATCGGTATAGGTCTCGTCCGGGAACCAGAGCGCCTCGGAAAACCGGCTCATATCGAGCCAGGGAAGCCGCTTGGCAAAAGTCTGCGGCGCGACGCGCTCGCAGCGTATCCCCCACCTGTTCGCCGTCAGTTCATAGTCGGCGAGGACGTGCCGCGCGCCGGTAGAGGCGGCCAGATGGATCGAGCCCACGCGATGCAGCGGCACAGCGGCGCCGGCGAACGCGAGTTCTCCGGCCATACTCAGCGTACGCCTGACCAGAGGTATCCAGTGCGCCTTGCCGCTCGGCCGGGCGAGGGACAGCAGGGCCGCGGCAAGGCTGGTGGCCTGCGACGCCGCAGGGTTGGGATCGACGACCAGTATTGAATCGCCCCGGCAGATATTGCGCGCAGCCAGCCTCCAGGCCAGCGCGCTTCCCAGGATTCCGGCACCGACAATGACGACTTCAGCCCGCGCGCCCACGCTGCAGGCTCAAGCCTGTGCCAAGCGGATCACACCCATTTCGCGCATTGCGTCGCCTATCGCCGACACGGCCAGCCGCATGAGGTCCGCGTCGATGGCGCCGATGCAGCCGACACGGAAGGTGTCGACGCTTGTCAATTTCCCCGGATAAAGGACAAAGCCCTTGTCGCGCACCCGCCGGTAGAAGGCCGCAAAATCATAGGCCGGATCCGCCGGCGCATGAAAGGTGACGATGATCGGCGCCTGCACGGCGTCCTCGAGCAAGGTGCGAAAGCCCAGTGCGCGCATACCTCCGACCAAGGCCGCGCAATTCTCGCCATAGCGCGCGAGGCGCGCCGGCTGCCCGCCTTCCTGCCAGTACTGGTCCAGCGCCTGGCGCAGCGCCGCGACCACATGCGTTGGCGGCGTAAAGCGCCATTGACCGGTCTGGTGCATATAGCGCCACTGATCGTGCAGATCCAGCGCCAGCGAATGGCAATTGCCCCCGGCCGCCTCCAGCGCATCGCGGCGGGCGATGACCAGGCCCATACCGGGCACGCCTTCCAGGCACTTGCCCGATGCCGCCACCAGGGCGTCGAAGGGAATTTCCTTTGCGTCGATCGGGATGACACCGAAGGAGCTCATGGCATCGACGATCAGACGTCTTCCCCGGGCGGCAACCACGGCCGCGATTTCCGGCAGGGGATTCAAGATCCCGGTACCGGTCTCGCAGTGCACCTGGGCGACATGGGTAATCGACGGGTCGGCCGCCAAAGCGCTGTCGATGCGTGCCGGATCGGCAGGCTCGTCCTCGCGATGCGCCAGCACCACCGCGTCACGCCCGATATAGCCGAGGATGCGCGCTATGCGCTGGCAGTAGGCGCCGTTGCTCGGCACGAGGACCTTGCCATTGCGCGGAACCAGCGTCCCCAGCGCCGCCTCGACGGCGAAGGTGCCGCTGCCTTGCAGGGGCACGCAGACGTGGGTCTCGCCGCCGCCCGCGATCTCTTCCAGTTCGTGGCAAACCGATTTGGTCAGCGCGTTGAATGCACCGTCCCACGATCCCCAGTCAAACAGCATCGCTTGTTTCGTGGCGAGGGAAGTCGTCAGGGGGCCCGGGGTCAGCAAAATAAGTTCGTTCACCTCTGTCTCCGTTTCGATCAGGGGACGATGGCGGCGCGCAGCACCCGCCGCGCGGCTGCGTCGGCCATGGCGTCCGCTATTCGTTCAAGCGGATATTTTCCGTCGACCAGGTCATGAAACGGAAATCGCTGCCGGTTGGCCGCCACGAAATCGAGCGCCTCGATCAGGTTGCGCGGGTGATAGTTGTGCACACCGCGCAGGGTCAGCAGTTTGCGCAGCAGCAGATTGGCGTCCAGCGTAACCATTGCGTTCGGATTGACCACCCCGCCAAGAACGTAGGTGCCGCCTACGCGCAGCATCTCGATGCCAAGCGGAATGACCTCCGCCACCCCGCAGACTTCGAGCACCGCGTCCGCGCCTTCGGGCCTGCAGATCGCCCTCACCTGGCGCAAGAGCCCGGCTCTGTCCGTCGTCGCCGGATCGAGCGCGAGATCGACGCCGAAGCGGTGCGCGCGCGCGCGCCGTTCAGCCACCGTATCGAGCCCGATCACGGCGCGTGCGCCGCGCGCCTTGGCGATGGCCGCGCCGTACAGCCCGAGCAGGCCCAGTCCCTGCACCACCACCGTTTGTCCCATGCGGATGCCGGCCGCCTCGGTGACCGCGATCATCGTCGCCACGCCGCAATTGATCGGTGTCGCCTCTTCATCGCTCAGTTCGTCCGGCAGGCGCAGGATCCACGACTGCGGCAGCACATAGCAATACTCGCCGAAGCCGCCGTGATGATGCGGCAGGGTCGCCGCCGCCATGTGGCCGTACTTGTCCACGCCCGGCGACTTTTGCGGCAGATCCAGCACCTCGGTGTAGTAGTTGCGTCCCGGAATGAAGTATTCGCTCCAGGTGATGCGGTCGCCGGGCGCGATCCGGTCGCCGCGCATGTCCTGCTCCACACCTGCGCCCAGCGCTTCGATGACGCCGATGATCTCGTGGCCGAGCACACCGGGGCATGGATTGGGCCTGTGCCCCTGATAGGAGTGGATGTCCGAGCGGCAGATGGTGGACATGCGGATCTTGACCAGCACTTCCCCCGCTTGCGGCGCGCGCAGTGGAAATTCCCTGATTTGAAACGGAGCGTTGGGCGCGTCGTAGACCGCCACGCGTCCACTGGCCGGCATCACCGCGCCGCCTCGGTGCCGTTGATCGCGTAATCAAAAATCTGGTGGCTTTTGATCGGCCCGGCGGCGGCGCGCTGGCCGTAGGTTTCGATCAGCGGGCGGCTGAGGATGAACGGGACCCGCGCCTCCGTCACCGCGCCGTGGCTGCGCAAGCGCGCATCGGCCAGGGCCGAAAGATCGTGCTCGGCCGCGCCGGCGCCGATGACGGTGTTGACATCGCCGATCACGGCGACATCGCCTTCCCGATCCGGCGGCAATTCGAAGCGGCGGCAAACCTCGTCCTTGTCCAGCGCAGCCGCAATCCCCGGCATGTGCTTGACCAGATCGATGATCGCCTGCGGCGTCGCCTTGCCGCCCAGACACCAGACGCGCACGAAGCCGCCCAGCGCGCCATGATGTCTGACGAAGGCATCGGTGATCGGGCAGACTACCCGGGTATCGCCTTTGCCGAACTCCCGGTCGAGCAGGTCCTGCAGAAAAATCACATTGGGCCTGCCCTCGGGCGTCGACTTGTCGTTCATGCCGTGATCGGCGGTCAGCGCCACCACCGCGCCCAGTTCCGTCAGGCGGCCGAACTTCTCGTCTATGCGGGCGTAGAACGCGTTGGCCGCCGGATCGCCCGGGGCATGCTTGTGCTGGATGTAGTCGGTGAGCGAGAGAAACATCAGATCGGGACGCTCGCGCTCCAACAGGCGAATGCCGGCATCGAGCACGAACAGCGACAACTCCATCGAATACATATCCGGCAGCGGCGCGCCCACCAGTTCCAGCACGTTTTCGATGCCGTTTTCCGCCAGCGTGCACTGATCCGCCTTCTCCGAGGAAAAGCTGATGTTGCCTCGGGCCAGGTCGAGGTCTTTACCGAGTTGCCGGCGCAGCTTGTCCTTGGCGGTGATCGAGACGACTTTGGCGCCGGCGTCGGCACACTCGGCCAGGATGGTGCGGCTGCGCAGCAGTTCCGGACCGGTCATCACCACCGCCGCTCCGGTGGCGACATCCAGATAGTAGTTGCCCGAGATACCATGCACCGCGGGCGGAGCGCCGGTGATCAGCGACATGTTGTTGGGACAGGTGAAGCTCGGTACCGTGCCCTCGGCGATGGCGCTGAATCCCTCGCGCATGAAGCGCGAGATGTTAGGCAGGATGCCGTCGCGCATGCCCTGTTCGAGGTAGGCCGGGTCGCCCCCGTCGATGCAGACGACGACTACGGGACTGGCGGGAAGCTGGTAGAGGACGCCGTTCAGCAGGACGCTGGGTTTGTGCATGAGATGGTCTCCGGTTTGAACCCGATTCTTGCTCTTTTTCTGAAACTGCGTCAGATGGCCCACTGCCGGATGCGTGCGGAAAACAGATCAATCAGCGTGACCGACACGATGATGATGATCAGCACCGCTGCCGTTTCGGCATAGTCGAAGCCTCGGATCACCTCGTGCAGGATCACGCCTATGCCGCCGGCGCCGACCATGCCGAGTACCGAGGCCGAGCGCACGTTCGACTCGAAGCGGTAGAGCGAATAGGAAATCCACAGCGGCAGAACCTGCGGGATGACGCCATAGAGGATTTCCTCCACCGCATTGGCCCCGGTCGCGCGCACGCCCTCCATCGGGCGCGGATCGATCGCCTCGACCGCCTCGGCAAACAACTTGGAGAGCACGCCGGTGGTGTGTACCCACAGCGCCATGACGCCGGCAAAAGGTCCCAGCCCCACGGCGACGATGAACAGCATGGCGAACACCATTTCGTTGATGGCGCGGCAGGCATCCATCACGCGGCGCACCGGCTGATAGACCCACTTCGGCACCAGGTTTTCCGAGGACAGCAGGCCGCAGGGAATGGCGCAGACCACGGCCAGCACCGTGCCCCAGACGGCAATGTGAATGGTGATCGCCATTTCCAACAGATAGACGCGCCAATCGTGAAAATTCGGTGGGAAGAAGTCCTTGAGAAACACCCCCATATTGGCCGAATCCCGGAGCAAGGCGAGCGGCCGCATGTCCGCGCCCTCCCACGACCAGATTAGCAGCAGGAAGAATGCGCCCCAGGCCAGGGTCGTCGTCAGACTTGTCGCCGGCGGAGCCAGCGGCACGTCGCGGATTGTCGGTTGCGTCATCATGTCGGACCTCGTTTGCACACAGCCGCTACGGCCGCCCTAGGCCGTTCAATGTCGCCTTAGGCCGCCCAAGGCACCTTGGGCCGCAACGGCTGAATTCGGCCACGAGCACCCGGCGCGACTGATTTCCCAACCTATTTCACAAGCTTCGCCAGTTCGGCCAGCTTGGCGTCGATTTCAGCCAGCTTCACCTGCCTGTCGGCGTCGGACATGTTGGCGTCCCCCTCGAACTTGCGCCGATCCTTGAACAATTCGAGTTGCCGAATCGGCAGCAGCTGCGCGTCCGAGGAGGCCTTGAAACCGGCCAGGCGATACAGGTTCTTCAGAATCGCTTTTTCGCGCTCGTCCTTGCCGTAGCCGACGGTGAAATCCAGGACTTTCTTCTTCATGTCGGCGGGCAGGTCCTTGCGCCATACCAGGGGATCGCGGGGAATCAGGGGCGAGGTCCAGAGGATGCGGATCTGCTCCAGCCGCTCGGGCGATTTCTCCTTCATCTTCTGCGTCTGCTCGCTGTTGCTGGTTGCCACATCCACCTGCTTGTTCAGCACGGCGAGAAAGTTGCCCTCGTGATTGGAGGAGCGCGTGACCTTGAAATGGGTCTTCGGATCCAGATTGTTCATGGTGAAGACGTAGTAGGTCGGCACCAGGGTGCCCGAAGTGGACTGCGGATCGCCGATGCCGAAGGAGTAGCTCTTGCCGTTCTTCAACACCTGATCCAAGGAGGTGATCCCGCTGTCCTTGTGGGTGATGATGTAGGAGTAATAGCCGGGCGTGCCGTCGAGGTCGACAAACTGCACGAATACCTCGCCGCTGGCGCGATCGACGGCGTCGATCGCCGATTTGTTGCCGTACCAGGCGATCTGCACTTTGTTGAAGCGCTGCGCCTCGATGATCCCGGCGTAGTCGGTGGCGTAGAAACCGTTGACTTTCACACCGACGGCCTTCGACATGTCATCGAGGAACGGCTCCCACATCTGCCTGAGGGCGCCGGCCTTTTCGGTGGCGATGATGCCGAAGTTGAGTTCCTTCAGTTCGGCGGCATGAGCCGCGCCGGCGAGTGCGATGGCGGCGATCGCCAGCAGGGACTTGATGGTGCGTAGCATGGTCTCTCCTTGAGTGTCAGTGCAATAACGAAATGCTGGAATCAAAATGTTGGAATCAAACTATTGGAATCAAGCGGCAACAAGCGGGAGCCGGGGGGGGCGCCGCCTCCTTGCTCGCTCCGCTCTGCGGCATCATGTCGAGCAGAGCTTCGGCATCGGCGCCATACAACTCGCCCAGGCGCTGCGGCGTCAGCGCCGCCGACGCGCCGTCGTACACCACGCGCCCGCGGTGCAATGCGATCGTGCGCGGGCAATACTTGAACGCGAATTCCACCTGGTGCAGCGAGACCACGACGGTGCAGCCGCGCTCCCGGTTCATGCGCGCCAGCAGTTCCATCACATTGCGCGCTGATTCCGGGTCCAGCGATGCGATCGGCTCGTCGGCCAGCACCACTTTCGCGCGCTGCACCAGGCAGCGCGCCAGCGCCACGCGCTGCTGCTGCCCGCCCGAGAGCGTGGCGGCGCGCTGCCAGGCGGACTGCTCAATCCCGACCGCCACCAGTGCTTCCATCGCCAACTGGCGCTCGACCAGGGAAAAGCGCATCAGCAAACTGCGCCACAGGCTGGTGCGATAGAGCAGTCCGGTCAGCACGTTGGTAATCACCGGCAAGCGGCCGACTAGGTTGAACTGCTGAAACACGAAGCCGATCTCGGCGCGCAGGCGCCGGATATTCGGCGCTATCCTGCCGCCGCGCTGGATCAAACGTTCGAGCACGACGATCTCGCCCGAATCGGCCGAGACAAACCCGGATAGGTGCCGCAGCAGCGTCGACTTGCCCGATCCGGAGGCGCCGATCAGCGCCACCATTTCCCCCGGCGCGACGCGCAGGCTCACATCCTGCAGCGCCTGGCGGGAGGAGAAGGCCTTGCTAAGATTCCGGATCTCGATGGCGCTGTTCATGGCGGATGGATCACTTTTCGTGCGTGCGCAATAAATCTGCAACATCGCGGAGTTTAGAATTCAATTGTTACGGTTTGTTTGCAGCGCTATCCGCCGAGCCTCGTTCGACCCAAGGCAAGGTTCAACCCGAAACATCGTTCAACCCAAAGGGGACAGATACATGGTTTTTCGAAAAGAAAGCATGCGCATCGGCGGCGAATGCGTCGCCGGCGCGCGCGTGATCGACGTCCACAACCCCTACTCCGGCGCCTGCATCGGCTCCGTGCCCAAGGCGTCCATAGACGATGTGCGCCGGGCGTTCGAGTTCGCACGCGCCTATCGCCCGCGCCTGTCGCGCTACGAACGCAGCCGCATCCTGCAGCGCGCGGGCGAGATCGTCGTGGCGCGCACCGAGGAGATCAGCGATCTCATCACCGCCGAGGCCGGCCTGTGCAAGAAGGACAGCCGCTACGAGGCCGGGCGGGTGCGCGACGTGTTGGTCTTCGGCGCCAACGCCGCCTTGCAGGACGATGGCCAGATTTTCTCCTGCGACATCACCCCGCACGGCCGCGAGCGGCGCGTCTACACGCAGCGCGACGCGCTGCTCGGCGTGATATCGGCCATCACCCCGTTCAACCATCCGATGAACCAGGTGGCGCACAAGATCGTGCCGTCCATCGCCACCAACAACCGCATGGTATTGAAGCCTTCGGAGAAAGTGCCGCTCTCGGCGTTGCTGCTGGCCGACATCCTGTACGAAGCCGGTCTGCCCCCGGCGATGTTCCAGGTCGTCACCGGCGACCCTGCTGAAATCGCGGACGAACTGCTGACCAATTCCGCCGTCGAACTGGTCACGTTTACCGGAGGCGTCGCCATAGGCAAACACATCGCCGGTCGGGTCGGCTATCGGCGCATGGTGTTGGAGCTGGGTGGAAACGATCCCTTGATCGTCATGGACGACGCCGATCTGGACGAAGCCTCAAGCCTGGCCGCGGCCGGATCCTACAAGAACTCCGGCCAGCGCTGCACCGCAGTCAAGCGCATTCTGGTGCAGCAATCGGTCGCCGATGCTTTCGTCGGGAAGTTGCTGGAGAAGACGCGCGCCTGGTCCTACGGCAACCCGGCGGACAGCACGCTGGACATGGGAACGGTCATCGATGTCGACGCGGCCAGGCTGTTCGAGGCGCGCGTGAACGAAGCCGTGGCCCAGGGGGCGCGGCTTCTGTGCGGCAATGTGCGCGAAGGTGCGCTCTATTCGCCGACCTTGCTCGACCATGTGCAGCCCGGAATGACACTGGTGCGCGAGGAAACCTTCGGTCCGGTGTCGCCGGTCATCCGCTTCGAGACGCTGGAGGAGGCGATCGCCATCGTCAACGGCACGAGTTTCGGACTTTCCTCCGGCGTTTGCACCAACCGGCTCGATGTCATCACGCGCTGCGTCAACGAGCTGCATGTGGGCAGCGTCAATGTGCGCGAGGTGCCGGGCTACCGCCTCGAACTTACGCCCTTCGGCGGCATCAAGGATTCGGGCCTGGGCTACAAGGAAGGGGTGCTCGAAGCGATGAAGAGCTTTACCAACCTCAAGACCTATTCGCTACCCTGGCCGGCTTGATCGACCGGCACCGGACGAACTCACCGGATGCAGCGGCTGTAACAATAATGTAACAATCCGGCCCTCGGGCTTTTTCGCTCAGCCGTTACAATATCGGCTGACAAGACCGAGGACCATCTCCGATGAAAAGCAAGCGCAAGAAGCTCGAACCACCTTCGACCGAATACCTGGAAAAAGCAAAGGCCCTGTCCAGAATAGAAGCGGAACACTTGTTCGCCAGAATGCGGGGGAAGTTCACCCGCAGACTGGAGGACAAGAAATATACCCCGGTCGAAGCCATCGCCATGCAACTCAAGTTCGAAGACGAACAGCTGGAGGAGTGGCGCAAGAACATAGCTAAGCTCCGA
This sequence comes from uncultured Enterobacteriaceae bacterium, assembly GCA_964400745.1. Lineage (GTDB taxonomy): Bacteria > Pseudomonadota > Gammaproteobacteria > Burkholderiales > SG8-39 > 2-12-FULL-64-23. The sequence continues at coordinate 30,891 of CAYNVY010000016.1, forward strand.
GACAAGATCGAGGACAAGCTCAAGGACAAGATCAAGGACAAGCTCAAGGACAAGCCCTGATTTGGACGACTGCAATCCCGCTGTAACCTTGCCTGCCTAGAATCCGGCCACCGGATGCCCGGGGGACAGTCCCGGCCGCCCGGCACTCAGTCGGTATTCTTTCAATGCAGGGGACACAGGAGAACAGTCATGAAAACTTTCCGCCACGTATTGGTTTGGCTCGCGCTGGGCACTGGCGGCGCGATGGGCGCCAGCGGGGCGCTCGCCATCGACAATAGCGCCATCGGACAAGCCGAGTTTCGCGAGCACAAAGCCACCTACGGGCTGGTCTACCGCCTGCCGAAGGACGTCACGGACATCCTTGACAACAAGATCTACCCGACGCTGCGCGAGCGGCTGGTCAAGCTGGGGCTCGAAAACGAGGCGCGCACCTTCAATTTGCAGCATGTCACGGTGATGCACTTGCACAATGCCGATCCGGCGACGCCGGCGAAGATGCTGAAGGCGCTGCCCAAAGTCCCGCCGGTTCTCAAGCTCACGCTCAAAGACTTCTACAACACGGAAGCCGCCAAAGGCGTCGGAGCACCGTGGTGGTTTGATCTCGGCGTCGTGAAAAGCGGGCAGGGCTATTCGCAGATGATGTCCTACAACACCGCGGCCACTGCGGCGCTCACACCGCTTCGCGACGGCCCGCTGCCGCGCTGCACCGGCCCGGTGTACGCGAACATGAGCGACGCCGCCAAGGAACTGACCCGCACGGTGGGAGTGAGCGGGGTCAATGTCATCAAGGACGGAAAGGAAACAGCCTCGCACAATCCGCACAATACCCTGATGTACAGCATGACCAAGTACGACGCGCGCCTGCAGTCCGCCATGAAGGCGGCGGCCGACGAAATGAACGCCGTCCTGCCCAACGGCATCGATACGCAGTTCAAGGACGTTTCCATCGTCGAGATCGGCTTCATGGGCAACGTGCTGCGCGAGTTCTACCGTATCAGCCTCGAAGACGGCTCGGCGTGGGATGTGGCCAGCGGCAAGGCGGTGACCAGCGGCAGGTAAATCGGAAAGCAAGCCGGCAGGCGGGCGCTGCCCGCCGTCGCGAAACGCGGTTCGCTTTCACGCAAGCGAGCTGCGGCGCCCGGCAGTCGTCAGACCTTGCCTTCCTTCTTCGCATTTCCCCACGCGTTGAGCGCGCGCAGCAAGGGCCGCTTCTTCGCCTGGTGCGATTGCATGCGGTGCAGGATATCGTCCAGGGTCCGCATCGCCTCGGTAATATGCGGTCCCTTGTTCAGCATCACGCATTCGGCGCGCTCGCCCATGGCGGCATCGGTGATTTCGGCGCGCGAGGGCAAACCGGTCTTGGCCAGCGTCTCCAGCACCTGGGTCGCCCAGATCACCGGCATGTGCGCCGCCTCGGCCGCCCAGAGGATCTCCTCCTGCACTTCCGCCAGCCGCTCGTAGCCGCATTCGACGGCAAGGTCGCCGCGCGCGATCATGACCCCGACCGCCTTGCCGGCCATGGCTGAAAACAGCAATTCAGGCAGATTCTCGAAGCCGCGGCGGGTTTCGATCTTGAGCACGATGCCGATGTGGGCGGCGCCGAGTTCGAGCAGGCGGGCGCGCAGATCTTCCACATCGCTGGCGCGGTGCACAAAGGACAGGCCCACCATGTCGGCCAGCTTGGCCACGACCGTCAGGTCTTCGATGTCTTTTTCGCTCAGGGCCGGCAGGTCGAGCTGGCTGTCGGGCAGGTTGATCCCCTTGTCGCCGGCGAGCTTTTCGCCGCTGTCGCGCGCATGGGTGATTTCGACTTCCAGCCGCTTCTTGCCGATGGCCCGAATCACGCCGCCGATGCGCCCGTCGTCGAACCAGATCCTTTCACCTACGCAGACCTGCTCGAACACTTCCGGCAGGGTGCAGGCCACTGTAGCGGCCGAGTCGCTTCTCTTTCGCCGTTCCGCCGCGCTCGGCTGGCCGACGCCCTCGCGGGTGAGGTACAGGGTGCTGCCACGCTCAAGCTGCAGCAAGCCCGGCTTGTTCGGCAAACCGAGTACGAGGCTCGCGCGCGGCCTGGTCCCCTTGCGCCGCAGTTTGAGCTTCGTCTCCGGCACCAGATAAAGCGTCTGGTCGCTTTCCGCCATCGCACCGTCTTCATCACGGTCAACTATCCAAAGGCTGCGTTTGGCGCCTCGCGCATCGACGAGGTCGATGCGGTCGCCGGCCGCCAACTGGCCCAACCACTCGCCGTCGACTCCGAGATGCCCCTCCCTCGCCGCTTCCGAGGGCGTTGTCGCTCCCGCTATGCGCAGGCCGACGCGGACCGGCGCGATTACCTGTCCGAGATCGTCGCGCTGCGGCCTCAGCTTGAGCACCGCGGCGCCGGGCGCTATGGGCCCGGTGCGCAGCTTGGGGCCACCAAGGTCCATGAGTATCTTCACCGGCCGGCCCACGGCTTTTGCGGACCGGTGCACATGCGCCGCCATCGCTTTCCACTCTTCGGGTCCGTCATGGGCGCAGTTGATACGGGCGATGTCCATGCCGGAGGTGACCAGTTGCCGCACCAGGCCGAAATCCCTGGCCGCTTCCGATGGCAGGGTCACCATGATGCGCACGGCCCTGCCGTGCGGCGCCGCTCCGAGCAAGTCGGCGGTATGTCGCTCGATCAACTTTCTGCTGCTCTGCAGCCCGGCGGGTTCGTCCTCGGAATGCGCCTGCCAGGGCTGTCCGGTCAAGCGATGCAGTATGCCGAGCACTTTGTCCAGATTGGCCAGAACATGGGACTCGGCACGGCCTAGGGAAGACAGGCCGATCCGCGCCAACTGCTCCTGCAACGGGCGCCGGTCGCTGTGGCGCAGGGCGAGGTAGTGGGCCAGATTGCGCGCGCTTGCCCTGTAGCCCGCATCGACGCTCCCCAGCCAGTGCGCCAGGGTCGTTTCGTTCTCGAGCATGCTTGCGCGCAAAGTCCAGAGCTGGTCGATGAGCGCTTTGCATCCCGCCTCGTCCCAGGTGTCGACTTCGCGCTGCTTTTCCCGTTGTTTCTCCCGCTGTTTCTCTTTGTGTCCCATCGCAGTTCCCGCCGTCAGGGTGCTCCCCGTCCGGCCGTCCTTTCAAAACGCTGATGTGTGTCGCCGGTATTTCATTGAAACGGGAGGCCGCCTGGCTCTGCGGCAAGGCACCACGAAGAGTATCGATCTTGCGGGCATTTGCATTGCACCAAGGCGGCGGTCAAATCGACCTTTCCCCCGGTTTATAGCCGTATTCGACAAACGAGGCCTTGACAATACGCAAACTATCGAGGCCGACCGCATGCCTGGTGCGCCTGTACTTTCGGCAGGAGCACTAACGGGCCATTCAAGGACCGGTGCGTCGGGCAGCCGTCAGGGTGGCTAGCGCCTCGAGGAGGCCAGCGCCATTTCGGCCAGGGCGAAAAACCCGCAGATCAGGATGAGCAGAACAAGGATGGCAAGCGCGTTCATTCACGGCGTCCGGAATGCTGTCGATTGCGGCCGACCCCGTCCTGAGACACCCGGCGCTCAAGCAGGCTTCCCGGGCCCCTTCACTTCCGAAATGCGCCGTGCCGCGCGCGCCTCGTAGAACTTGAGCACGTGATAGGTCGCCCATCCGATCACGACGGAACCTAACAGGAATCCGGCGTAGGCGACTGGCCAGTCGACGTTGTAGTCCTTGGTCATCATCGAGAACTCGGACATGCCGCCGATGCCGGCGAGGATATTGATCGGCATGAGCACGATGCTGATGCTCGTCAGTTTGGACACGCGCTTGTTCTGGTTGATATTGATGAAGCCGAC
>CAYNVY010000017.1:0-34653 GCA_964400745.1 uncultured Enterobacteriaceae bacterium
CGGTGTCGTTCAGGCCGGCCGCGGGCTCGTCCAGGATCAGCAGCTCGGGTTCCAGCGCCAGGGCGCGCGCGATCTCGAGGTATTTGCGCTTGCCATAGGAAAGATTGGCCGCGAGCTGCCCGGCGAGTTCGGTGAGTCCGGTGCGCTCCAGCGCGGCCCAGGTGCCCGCGCTCACGCCCTCGGCCGCGCCGCGATTGCGCGCGAGGGCCTTCCACATCGAATGCCCGGCGGCGCCGATCGCGCCCACCGAGACGTTGTCGAACACGGTCATATTGGGGAAGATGCGCAGGTTCTGGAACGTGCGCCCCACGCCCAGGCGCGCGATCTGAAACGATTTCATGCCGGACATGCGCTGCGCGTCGAAGCGGATCTCGCCCGAGGACACGGGGGTAAAGCCCGAGATCAGATTGAACAGGGTGGTCTTTCCGGCGCCGTTCGGGCCGATCAGCCCGACGCGCTCGCCGCGGCGCACGACGCCGGAAAACGTGTCGACCGCGGTCAGGCCGCCGAAGCGCCGGGTGACGCTGTCGATCTCGAGCAGCGCGCTCATCGCCAGCCCACGCGGCCGTCGCGCCGCCACGCCGCGCCGAACTGCTTGCGCACCAGGTCGAGCGCCGATACCTCGCCGAAGATGCCGCGCGGCAGGAACAGTATCGACAGGAACATCACGCTGCCGACCACGATCATGCGATAGTCGCCGATCGGGCGCAGCACCTCGGGCAGCGCGAGCAGCAGCGTCGCGCCGACGATGGCGCCGGGGATGCTGCCCAGGCCGCCGACGACGATCATCGCCAGGATCAGGATGGATTCGTTGAAGCGGAAATCGTTGGGCGAAATATAGCCCGTGGTGTGCGACCACAGCGCGCCGGCGACCCCGGCGAAAAAGCAGGACACGGCGAACACCTCGATCTTCAGGCGCACGATATCCAGGCCCATGGTCTCCGCGCACTGGTCGTCCTCGCGCAGGGCGCGCAGCGCGTTGCCGTAGTACGAATGCGTCAGGCGGTGGATCGCGAACACCGCGATCGCGCCGACGGCGGCGACGGCGAAATAGTTGCTCACGTCCGAGGCTTTGAACAGGCCCGGAACGGCGATCCCGGGAATCGCCGGTATGCCCATCGGGCCGCGGGTGAAATCGACCCAGTTGAGCAGCGTGACATGGATGATCTCGCCCAGGCCCAGCGTGGCCACGGCGAAGTGGATGCTCACCAGGCGCATCGTCGGCAGCGCGAGCAGGATGCCGATCACCGCGGTCACCAGGCCGGCGAAGGGCAGCGTGATCCAGAACGGCCAGCTGAAAGCGGTGGACGAGAGCGCCGCCGCATAAGCACCGACGCCGTAGAACGCGGCGTGGCCCAGCGACAGCAGCCCGGTGGTGCCGGTGATGAAATTGGCCGAGACGGTCAGGATGCAGAACACGCCGATGGTGGTCGCGACGCGAAACGCGTAGCCCGAGCCCGAAGCGTAGAGCACCAGCGGCACGAGGACGAACAGCGCGCCCAGAGCCAGAAACGGCGCGATTTTAGATCCGTTCACGCGCGGCTCCGAACAGGCCGGTGGGGAAGAACACCAGCGTGATCACGAGAAAGCTGTAGGCGATCAGGTCGGCCCAGCCCTGGGCGATGAAATTGGTGGCGAGCGCCTCCGACACGCCGAGGATCATGGCGCAGGCGACCGCGCCCACGATGGAGTTCAGCCCTCCCATGACCATGGCGACGAAAGCCTTCACCCCGGGGGTGAAACCCATGCCGGGGAAGATCGTGCCCTGATACAGCCCGACCAGGATGCCGGCGACGGCGCCGAGCATGGAGCCGATGACGAAGGTGGCGATGATGGTGCGGTTGGTGTTGATGCCGACGTACATGGCGCCGATCGGATTGTTCGCGACCGCGCGAATCGACAGGCCGATGCGGGTGCGGTTGAGCAGCCACTGCAGCGCGAGCAGCGACACCACCGACACGCCGAAGATCAGGAATTGCCCGCGGGCGAAGGTGAGCGCGCCGATCTCCACCGGCTGCAGCAGCAGGTACTGCTGCGGGATCGGCTGCATGTTCGAGCCCATGACGATCTCCACGCCCTCGCGCGCGATGATGGACACGGCGAGCGAGGACAACAGCGTCGCCTCGCGCATCGCCTTCGACTTGAGCGAGGCTTCGTCGCGAAAACGCCGGAACGGCCGGAACGCGATGCGCTCCAGGCCGAAGCCGGTGAGCGCGCCCGCCGCGAGCGCGATCAGCACCACCACGAAGAGGGGCGGCGCGAACGCGGTGATCGAGAGCAGCCCGGCGTAGGCGCCTATCATGTAGACCTCGCCGTGGGCGAAGTTCACCACGTTCAGCACGCCGAAGATCAGCGTGAAGCCGATCGCCATCAGCGCGTACACCAGGCCGATGGCGACGCCGTTGACCAGCTGCTGGAAGAAGAAGATATCGAACAAAAGGGACCTGTTACCCAGTAGCAGCCGCACCGGAGGACGGCAACTGCCCGAAGAACCGCGTCATTGCTTGATCTCCGGGCAACGGCCGCGAGGAACTGCGGGCTTCGCAGCACCGCCCTCCCACTTCAAGGCTGAGGACGTACGAAGTCCTTACTGGACGGCGACGAACTTGCCGTCGCGGATCTGCATGCGCGCCAGCGTCTTCGACGGTTCGCGCGTCACGGGGTCGAAGGTGGTGTTGCCGGTGACCCCGGGGAAATCCTTGGTCGCGGCGAGCGCGTCGCGCACTTTCTGCCGCGTCGCGCCGGCGCCGCCCGCGCGCACGATGGCATCGAGCATGATGTTGGTGGCGTCGAAGGCCTGCGCCGAGAACTGGTCGGGGTCGGCCTTGTAGCGCGCGATGTATTCCTTGACGTAGGCCTGCACGTTGGGCGACGCGCCCTCCTTCATGAAGGTGCTCGACAGGAAGAGTTCGTTCGCGGCCGGCCCGGCAAGCTCGATCACCTTGGGCGAATACAGCGACGAGGTCGCGAACACCGGCGCCTTTACCCCCATCTGCTGGCGCTGCTGCAGGAAGGCCGCGCCGTCCTCGTAGAACATGGCCATGTACAGCGCGTCCGGCTTCTCGCGCGCGACCTTGGTCAGAATCGAGCGGAAGTCGCGCGTGCCCGGGTTGAAGAACTCGGTGGACACGACCTCGCCGCCGTTGGCCTTGACGCCGTCGACGAAGTTCTTCACCGCCGACTGCCCCCAGTCGTTCTGGATGCCTACTATGGCGAATTTCTTCAGCTGCTTGTTGCCCATGGCCCAGCGCGCGACGAACGGCCCTTCGTAGGCCTGGGTGGTGATGTTGCGGAACTGCCACTCGCTGATCTTGACGTAGTCCGGATGCGACGCGGTCTGCGACAGCTGCGGCATCTTCGCTTCCTTGTACACCTGCGCCGCGGCCATCGACACGGTCGAGCTGAAATCGCCCAGCACGCCGACGATCTGGGTGTCGTCGACGAACTTCTTGGCGATGTTCACGCCTTCCTTCGCGTCGCCCTTGCTGTCCTCGAACTTGAGGGCGACGGTGACCCCGGGCAGCTTGCCCGACTTGTTGAACGCCTCCACCGCCATGGTGGCCGAATTGCGAAACAGGATGCCGTATTGCGATTGCTCGCCGGTGAGCGGCGCCTGGTAACCGATCGAGACCGTCTTGTTCTGCGCCAATGCGGGAGTCTGCGCCGCAACCGCGAGAACAGCGCCCAGAGACAGGGTTTTCAGTAGCTTCATGGTGTCACCTCGTTGAAAAAGCGTTATGCCTTGGCAGGGCCGACTTTCAGCAGGCAGCAGCCGCTGTCGCCGGGGGTCCAGGTTTGCGATTGTATGGCGAAACCGGCCGACTCGAACGTGCCGTTGTCGACCACGCCCGCAATGCGGCACATGTCGGCGACTTCGGCGTCGGCCAGCCCGGCCTCCTGCCATACTTCCTTCAGCGGGCAGGCGTGGAATTTGATCTCCAGCCCGCCGCCTGCGCCGCTTTCGCATTTGCGCACTTCCGGCTGAAACAGGCCGCCGTGGTCGGGCACGAAATCGAGGAACGCGTCGCGCAATCCGGCGAAATCCGCCGGCGCATAACGCTTGAACAGTTCGCCTGCCGCGACGCCGCGCTGATAGATCGCGCGCTTCATCACGGCTTCGGCGCGCTCGGGTCCGAACTCCGCCGACATCTCGCGATAGATGGCGAGATAAAACAGCGCGCGACTCTTGATCGCGCCTTTCAACTGTTGCCGCAGATCAGCTTCGCTCATGACGGTGTGCCGCGTGTGATGGAGCGGCCTATGTTACACGCGACCTGTGGGCCGGACAATGCACCAAAAGTGCATATGCATATGCCTTCCACCGATATGCAGGCCTCAGGCTCGTTCTGTTTGGGCGGCGAACTGCTCGCGTGGCGAAAAGTAATGGCGTCCCGTGCGTCGCGCTTACGCGATCACAGGCAGCGCTTCGACATCGTAGCCGTGCGACAGTCTGCGCCCCAGCACCGGGTCCTCCAGTTCCATCTCGAAGCGGCTCGCCGGGCGCACGCCGCCTTTGGCGCCCAGGGTGCCGCAGAACATCGCGGTCACGGCCGGCAAGGCCTCATCGCCGCCGAGATAGCGCCTGATCAGATCGGCCGGCTGGCGTATCGCCGCCAGGGCGCCTTCCTGGTAGAGCAGGCGCTGGCCGCCGAACACGCCCCAGGAGCGCAGCACCAGGCTGTCCCAGTGCGCCGCCACCTCGTCGTAGCGCCAGAGGCTGTCGGCCAGCACCTTGGCGCAGAGCTGCTTGGACAAGGCGACGCCCATGGTCTCGGCTTTGCGGTCGGTATGGTCCGACCCCAGCCCCACCCACAGACCGTCGGCGAGCGACAGCAGGACCGGCTCGACTTCGCCGGAGGTATCGGGCCCGAGCACCTGCAGCCGCGTGGTTTGAGTGATCTGGCTGACCGAATTCCGGTAGAACAGGGGCACGATCGAGGGGCGCGGCACGCCGATCGCGGCCAGCTCTCCGATATGGTGCGCTATCGCCGCCGCATCGCGCCCGGTCCAGCCGGCCAGCACCAGATTGTCGATGCCGACCGCGATGTGATCGCGCCGGCCCTTTGACTCGCGCTTGAAATTGAGCAAAGGAAATCCTCGAATTCAGTCGAACGAGAAAATCTGCGGCGCCTACAGAATCGCCATGCGGCTGTTCTTGAGGTCGGTGACCAGCATGTGGCCGGGCGCATGGGTGATGCAGAAGGCGGGTTTGACCGCCGCGATGACCGATTGCGGCGTGACGCCGCAGGCCCAGAACACGGGCAGCTCGCCGGCCTCGACCGCGACCGGATCGCCGTAGTCGGGGCGCGCGATGTCCTTGATGCCGATCAGCTCCGGCGCGCCGATATGCACCGGCGCGCCGTGCACCGCGGGAAAGCGCGAGGTGATCTGCACCGCGCGTATCGCGTCCGCGGCTTTCAGCGGCCGCATCGAAACCACCAGCGGTCCGCGAAAGCGCCCCGCCGGCACCGTGTCAATGTTGGTGCGGTACATGGACACATTGCAGCCGATGGCCATATGGCGCAGCGGAATGCCGTCCTCCAGCAGCGCTTCCTCGAAGGAAAAGGAACAGCCGAGCAGGAACGCGACCAGGTCGTCGCGCCAATACGCCAGGATGTCCGGCACTTCCTCGATCAACTCGCCGTCGCGCCAGATGCGATAGCGCGGCACGTCGGTGCGGATGTCGAGGTCGGCGCCCAGGCCCGGCAGGCGCGGATCGCCGGGTTCGGATGCGGCGAGCAGCGGGCAGGGCTTGGGGTTGAGCTGGCAGAAGCGCAGAAATTCCGTCGCGAGGTCAACCGGCAAAATGGCGAGATTGGCCTGGACATAGCCCGGGGCGCAACCTGCGGTCGGGCTGCGGTGCTCGCCGCGGCGCACGCGCAGCCTAACTGAAAGACCCGTGTCCCCGGGCGACCTGCCTGTGTTCATGCCGTTTGCAACTGTCATTGCCTGCCACGCGTTTCGGTTGGTTTGATGCACGCAATCGTAGCACGACTGGCGCTTGCGCGGCCCGTCCCGAAGCTCGGCGTTCATGTTCAATGACGTTCATTGACACTGGGTTTTTGATGTCATAACATACAAACATACAAGTGGGCGCTGGCAGAAAGTCCGCCCGGCAAAGGAGAAAAAATGTCCGTCCACACCTATTCGAGCCGGAACTTCACGCGCGATGTTGGCGCGGCCAAGCGCGCCGCAGCCGACGGGCCGGTGTTCATCACCGACCGTGGGCGGCCCGCCTTCGCGCTGCTGAAGATTGAAGACTATTACCGCCTGGCGGGGCAGCAGGAAGCGTCGCTGCTCGATGTCATGGAGGCCATCCCCGGTGGGGCGGGTATCGAGTTTGACCCGCCGCGCCTGAAGGTCGAGTTCGACGCCGCCGATCTCGGCTAAGCGCTTGGGGCGCAGCCAATGTACGTTCTGGACACCAACGTAATTTCCGAATTGCGCCAGGGCAAGCCCAATCCGTCGCCCGAGGTGCGAGCGTGGGCAGCGGGCAAATCGGCAAGTCAACTTTTCATCTCCGCGATCAGCCTCCTCGAACTGGAGAAAGGTGTCTTGACCCTGGAGCGCAGGACACCGCCGCAGGGCAGTGCGCTACGCGCCTGGCTGACCGGTGTGCGGGCGGCTTTTGCCGGCCGCATCCTGCCCTTTACCGACCAGACCGCGATGCTGTGCGCCGCCATGCACGTTCCCAACCCGCACTCGGAGCGTGACGCGATGATCGCGGCGACGGCCCTCGAACACGGCATGAGCGTAGTGACGCGAAATATGGCCGACTTCGCAGGCACTGGGGTGCAATTGATCAATCCGTTCATGCCATGACCTTGTCGGCCAGGCCGAAAAGCGAACCCAGGCCAAAGGAACAAGATGATCAGTCTTGGTTTTGGTTACCAGATAGCTCCATTCATGCTTGTCCAGGTCGAACTCTTTCCATTTGGCCTTGCGTAGCTCGCCCGGTCGGACAAAGAACAACGGCGAAAGCCTCAATGCGCATTGAACGATGAAAGTGCCGCGGAAGCCGTCAACGGCTCTCAACAATTCCGCCACCGCGGGCGGTTCGGTGAATGAAGCGCAATGCTCGAGCCGGGCAGCCGGCGAGGGTGAAGACGCTGCCTCGTGCCCTTAGGATCTGGGCCTAGCGGTAGGCCTCGCGGCGATGACGAACAGCGACGATATCGATCAGTCGTTGCCGGTCGACGAGTCGATAGACGACGCGTCACTCGCCGACCCGGATGCGCCACAGATCGGTTGCCCCTCGAGCTTTCTTGCTCCTGCAGGGCGGGGACTGCCCACGAGCGCTTCAATACTTTTGAGAATGCGCGAAGCGACCGGAGGATCGAGGGACTGAAGCTCTTTGCGCGCCGAGCGCGCGAAGACTACGGTGAATTCAGGCACGCGCTTTGCGCTTGGCTTTGGTTTCGATCAGTTTCTTTACCGCGGCTAGCGATTCGCGCGGTTCATTACGGCGGTGATGCGCTACGTAGGCATCGTAGAGGTCCTCCCATAGTTCCTTGTGTTTCTTCAGGTCTATGAGAACCGCCTTCTTCCGTCCCGTGCGGTCGATCAAGAACTCGATTCCAGGCATGTTCATGATTACCTCCAATACGCGCGCTGTTGCGAAGTATACCTCTGCGCCCGCGCTCCAGGCATGGCTGTAACGCAGCCGATTCGGTCTGACCGGTATCGCGAGGTCCATATACGGCACGCACCGTTGTGCAGCTGCCGGTAAGAAGAAGGCTGGAAAGCCAAGCGGGGCCTGGCCTTCCAGCCTTTTCCTGAAGCGAAATGGTGGGTGGAGGCCTATCAAACAACTGGCTACAGGCCGCAGGGGTGCTTGATCTACGTTTTTCTATTTTGCGAGATACCCCCAATTCTACCCCTTGGGCACGAGTGGGATCCTCTTTTGAATTCAAATTGGCCATTCGAGCGAGTCGAACGCAACCGGATTCCTGTCTTATTCGTTGTCATCCACTGGAGTGAATCGTTAGGCCTCTTTGTAGGTGAAACTGCTACTTCCGTTGTGGCTGACTTTTCGCCCGGTACTTTGCCATTTCCAACTTTGTGCGGGCGAAAGAGGCAGAGGCTTCTTTCCGAGTACTGTGAGTAACAGAATCCACAGCAACCATTGTGGAGCCCCTCCAAATCAATTGAGCACTTGATACCGCGGTACCGGCGCCTGTGTTGATATACGTATTACCTTGGCTTTTGGATGGCACATTAAAGCTCACTTCATAGATTCCGACATCGACTACTCGATACAGGTATCGGATCTCATGCTTTGCCCCTGGAAGAATCGATAATGCAACCGTATTGTCAACCTCTCCGCCAGGCGATATTTGGTATGAAGGATACGTGTAAAGTGGGTATCCAACGCTTCTTCCTCCGGAGAACACCATGTCGCCCGGCAAGTATGAAATCTTCCGTATACCGGTACTGGGCATTGACATGTCCAGCACCTCAGTTTCATTTCCATTGTTCTTTATGGAAACTGTGATGTCGAGATAGTCAAACCTATTGCCGATGCCCTTTGGCGCCGACGGAACATCGAAAGCGCCAACCTTGTGGCTTGCTGCGACGGCTACGTCCAGTGCAGGAACCCGCTTTCGTAGTGCCGCTGTCTCCAGAGCAGCTTTCTCCGCTGACTGAAGCGTCACGAAGGAATAGACTGTCCATGCGCCACCTACAAGGACGGCGCAGGTAATTACAACGCTTTGCGTCAGATTTGCGATCTTCAGTCGCCGGTCTAATGCCGTGTCAGTAATGGCCCCTGCGCGAGAGACGTTGCGCCGCGGACCGTTCAGCGCGTTTGGACTGTGAGTAGTCGTCGCACGATTCCGTCTGTCTGGTTTCAGTCGCATCAGTTGCTTTGCAAAGTACGGGGAGATCGTTCGCCAAGAGGCCTAACGTTCTCGCTCAGGCGAGCGCTGAGCGCGATGCTTGAAAACAAGACGGCCGCTGACGGCGCGTCGTCTGCAGCGGGCTGTTATGCGACTCCTTCGCTCCTCCATGACCCTATTCCTTTGCAAGACCCGCATCAACGGCGAGCTGTTGACGAGCAATTTTTGCCTCAGGAAGCCCGTTGACGTATGCCTGCCGTTCAACGTCATTTGATAGACGGGAAAGCGCCGCACTCTCGTCTTCGGTTAGCGTAATTGTCTTCTTAATTTCCTTTCCGCTCACATGATGAGTCAGAGAGATGTCGACGTCGAACCTCGGTTGATAAATGTGAAAGCGAAGTGTGGAACCAGCGAGGTCAATTGGCTCCGCGTTGCCCGTGTCGTTGTTGAAGCGTAGTAGCCGCATTGACTGATGAAAGCGCTGGCCTTGCACAAGTTGGAAATCTAATCGGTTCGCCTCGCACTCGGCACGAGTGCGTGCACGAATATCGCCGTCGTATGTAAATATACGTGCCGCCGACAGCACACCCAAAGAGAGCATGTGCTGTTCCCAGAAATTGATGACGTTAGTAAGCATTTTAAGTAGGTTTCGTTCCGAACCGTCGGTAGGTTTCACGACAACGGTCTTTTGGACGTATCGGTACGTGCCGGCGTCGTCTTTGTACTCGATAAATACGAGTTGCTCAGCCAAATTTTCGGCATCGTTGACGAGCGGCGCTCCGTGCGGTGTTTTGCCGGAAAGCGACTTGTGCTTTGCGGCGTTTACTACGTCACCAAGAAGTGCATAGTCTGGGCAAAGGCGTTCTACGTCACCTCGAGTTGGAGCCCCGGTAGGGAGGTGCTCACGCAAGTGGAAAAGCGCTGTGGCTGCAATCAGTGCGTTGCGTATGTCGCGGCTGCTTCCGGCAACTCCATCTTTGCTTATGTCACGGTAGGTAACGAAAGGCGTTACGACATTCTCGTGATAGTAGGCGGCTAGATCGTCAAACATGGCTCAGCGGTCGAGTGTTGGTTGAGGCGCGTACCAATAAGGTGTTCAAACTCTGCGACATCGTTTGCTGCTTGAAGAACAAGTTCTAGTCGCTTCCTCGTCGTTTCCTTATCCCGATCGTTTGAGTGATTCAGTCTGGTGACGAAGTAGGTTGAAACCGCGCCAAGGGCACCACCCAAAACGGTCCCAATGACTGGAACGCCAACCTTAGCAAGGTCATTTCGCAGTTGGACCGCTTCATTCGTCATGACATTGCTCGTGACTTCTAACGTATGAATTCACCGGCATGCGCGGCTTTTCGCGCAGGCCGTTGGAATGAACGGTTAGATTTCTGATCACCCGAACCAGCCTTCAAGCTTTTTCAGTGGCTGTAGTTCGTCAATATCACCCATGAGCACAATTGCATCTGAGGTGAGACCATTTATCGATGGCCCGAATACTCCTTTTATCTTCCCAGAGCGATGACGAACGACATAGAACCTGTCATGGAACTTGAGTTGAGGGGAGTAATCCTTGAACTGAATGTTCTTGAACTTGGTCTTGAGATAGCGATGCAGGTTCTTCTTTGCAGTCACAGTCCCCCGCTTTGGCGATGGGGTCATACGGAGGATGAAAGAGTCATCTGCGGATATTCCCAGTGCATCAAGATAAGCAACAAGGGTGGAAAAGCCGCCTTCATGGCCATCTTCGCTGACGTCGGAGTATATGTATGGGTCAGTCAAAATGACCTCTCGCGGTGGGTCATTTTCCGGGTGTGTGCGTTTAACCAAATCTAGGAAGGAATCTCTTGGCGGCTTAGCTTTTGGTCCGCCGGCAGCCACCATAAACCGCGCGATAGAAAGCCCTTCATCTCTATATGCTTTAGCTTGGTTGCTTCGAAGGGGGCAATTATTCGATGGACAATTGCGATACTCGGATGGCCAAAGGTCATCTGGGGTTTCAACTTCAGCAACCCAACGCCGAAGGGCTTCAAGCAATTCCTCGTTAGTGTCGAAGTCTGGATGGAAGGGCCAGAAATAGCGCCGATGCTGTAATCGAAAATCTCGGCTTTCTAACTCTGGTAGAGCCTTCCGCAAAGCGGCCGCATCCTCCACCCTTGCGGGTAGGCCAAGGGTAAATCTGATAAACCAGTCCATAGTCATTTCGAGGGGTAAGAAATCTAACGTCTGAATTGTGCGGCGCCGACAGGCGTCCGCACCAATGAGCAGTTAGATTTCACTTGAACGTGCCCGAGTTCTTGTTATAGAGGGAGTTCGCGAAGGCACGGAGCATGAATGTTTCAATGTTCTTTGTTGCGGCAGACACCGAAACCAGATATGCCGACATGTACCTTGCAATTGTGCCCACCTCAGCATTTTTCAGCTTTCTCGGTAACCTGAGAGGTCGATTCAGGTCGGCACCAAGACGAGCCTTTGATTCCGCATACAAACAATTCGTTGACTTCCCGAGATAGATAACAATGCCTGCGGAACTGTAGAAGATGTAGATACCGTGCTTCTTCTCTAGCTCCGCCTTGTGCCTCTTGGCTTCAGGTGCGGGAAGTCCGAAGCTCCAGCTATTCCCCGTGCGCGCCGGGCGAACTGGCTGATATTCGAAAATCGGCTGAACGAGTTGCTTGCCAATGTGATCGGCGAATGCCTTGACGATCCGCGCTACCTGCGGCTTTGTCGGACTTGACGAGTCATGGACCCAGTTCCCAACCGTAGCTTCCGTAACGTTGAGTAAACGCGCGAGTTCTGCACGCGAGATCTTGCCAAGGTGTGACTGAAGTGCCGATATAAGGGTACTTGCTAGTATTGCCACAATTCATCCCGTGAAATCTAACGTTCAATCATTTGCCTAAAAACCATATAACACATAGGGTCAGTCTACTACCCGAGGAAAAAAGTTGCAAAAACAAGGTAGTCGGGGTCCCACGCGAGAATGCAGGCCGCGTTAATTGGCTTTCGCAAGGTTAAGTAATTGATGTAACAGAACCTGAAACCTTGCGCGCGCAAAAGCTACGCCTGCTCCTCTAAGTGTGCGAAAGAATGGCTGGTCAACATTGCATGCGCCGTGCTGAGGTCCCCTCCTGTCACGCGTAACTAGACTTGACCGGGGGTCGCAGCGCCTCGACCCGTCCCCCAGGCACGGACTGGCGCTATGAACCAGAATCGTAGCGGTCTGCACATCCCCCGATAGGGCCAATTTCGATTGAGCCAGCGACCGGTTCTCGGCAAATTTGATCTCTCTGGGTTTCAAACTGGATTTGGACTGGCGGGTTATCCACGGGGCCGCGCGTGCGTCGCTTGCGACGTACGCGAACGCGCGGCCCGGTGGGTAACCCGGGCCGCGGTCAGACCTTCTTCGTCATTTCAAGAAACTGTATATAATTACAGTATCTCGTCAAGGTCCTGCCACTGTGTAGGCAGGGACATCGCCTGAAGGATGGCGGGCAGGTCTATCAGACCGCCCAGTCAGGAGGTGCTGCGGCTTTGAGAAGTCGTCGCAGCATATTTGAACGGTTTTTGAGCACAGACCAAAAGACCGTGATCGAACGAGAGAGAAGAAGAGCATGGCAAAGGTCAAAGCGGTCGGTGAGCAACCGGCCAAGGCTGTCGTCTCAAGGAAGAAATCCCGCGTTGATGCTGACACGTCGCCGGACTGGCGGTACTGGCGGCAGATACCTCATGTGGAGTTGTGGAAGGCCGTAGCCTTGTCCTGCAATATAGAGCCACGACGGGAACGGCTTGCCGATTCCGAATTTTGGATCAATTGCGCGCGATGGGGCCGTGCAGAAAAGGATGATAGGTACAGAGGGTTTCATGACCGGCTGGAGATCGCCACTGCAAGGATTGGCGAATTGGTCGTTGCCTCCGTGAATCCGGGTGAGGCGAACGCGGCTCAAATCAAGCTGCCGGAATTTGCGGCATGGGCACTTTCGTTACAGTGGGAAATTCCGCAAGAGTTGGCGAACATAGCGGAGACGGGAACGAAAGCGAGCAAGCCGGTCGCCAAGAGCGAGACGCTCGGCGCCACAGAGCGGGGAACGGTGCAAAAGATCATCGCCGGCTTCCTGGCTCAAGGGTATTCGCACGACAAAATATCGAAGCCCTATGCCATTGCCAAGGAAATTCAGATCGCCTTGCAGTCGGCAGGACACGATTTGTCCGACGACACCATCGTCAATTGGATCAAGGACGCCGCGCCGCTGCTCGCGCCCGCCGCAAAAAAGTCAGCAGAATCAAGGTAGGCCATCCGAGTTCGGATACCGTTCGGATAGTCGGTATCCGAGTTCGGACTAAGCGAGTTTCCGTTATCAGAAGATTGCACCGTTGTTACTTGAACGGGAGCAATCTGAAATGCATCAACTTCCTGCGACTGGCTACCTTCGCCTTCCGCACATCATCGGCGACGCGAAAGCGAGTCCGCCAATCCCTGCAGTCATCCCGGTGTCCAAGAGTACCTGGTGGGCCGGCGTCAAATCCGGCCGCTATCCCCAGCCCGTAAGGACCTTGGGGCTGCGCATCACGGCATGGCGCGTTGAGGACATTCGCGCCCTGATCGAGCAGGCCGCGGCCTGATCGCGGGCAGACGATGAACTCCGATCATCTTGCAGCTCGCCGCGATACGCAGCGCCGCACCGAAGCGGCGCCTGCAGCAACCACTCCGGAATTGTGCTTTTCGTGGTGCCCGGTCGCCGGCTGCGCTTCGCTTTGCGGTGATGCACCGGAGCGCCCCGCTGCCGGAGCGCAGCGCAGCGAGCACCGCCAGCGGGGCGCGATGGCTAGTAACACTACGCCATTCAGTGCCAAGTTGGCACTCGGGCAGCCGAATGCACCGGTCTGGTGCGAGGATGAATGAGCATGGCAAGAGCCCGATTTTCTGCGATTGGGTCACCATTGTTGAACGCCATCCGGAAGGGGTCCGTGAGCGATATCCGGACGGTGTCCTCCCGCTCAAGCTGCGAGGAATCCACGTTTGGGCTGACAAGGCAGGTGTTACTCGTCTTGAAAGAATTAGCGCCACGAGTCTGGGCGGATCACATGCCACAGCTCTACTGCTCGGATGTGACGGTTTCAACGTCTTTCTGTCGGGAAACGTCGGACGATTTGGTCGTAAAGACAACGTGTTCAATCTGGGTTGGCTCGCCACCCTTGAGAAATGTCAGCGAATACTGGACCTCAACGGCCTCCCGCGCTTCAGCGTTACTAAACGGCTTCCCGATGATGATCAGGCATCGGGGGAAGTGGTCGGAGGAGCACGTCTACTCCGTGTGGACATCACCGGAAACTTTTCCACGGGGTCCCTCGCGCAAGCGCGGGCACTGGTGAGATGGGCGCGGGGGCTGGAAATCTCGCGGCATCGCCCCGGTGCGATCGGGGACTGGTCGGCGTGGTGGGTCAATACCAGCCGGATGATCAAGCTGTATGTGAAGTCAGAAGAACTGAGGGCGCACGGGGCGGCACGCGATGACCGCGTGGCGGCGTGGTGCGAGGAGAACGGTGTTATTCGTATGGAGGTTGAATTGAAGCGACGTGAATTGCAAAGACTGGGGCTGAATCACCTGGGCGATGTCACCGACGAGAAGCTCGCGGCGGCGTTCGAGGACGAAACGGCGTTCCTGCGCAAGGTGGATCGTTCGGACGAGCCCGACATTCTGGCTGAGCTGCCCGCAGGTTCCCGTGTGTATGCGGCGGCGTGGCTGAAAGGCCAGGATCTGCGGCAGTTGGTTTCCCGCCGGACGTTCTTCCGCCACGCGCGGGTGCTGAAGGGCTTCGATATCGATATCACGCAGCCGCGCAATATCCACAATTTTCCGGTGAAGGTACGGGTCGTCGATCTTTGTCCGCTGTCGGCGCCGAGTTGGTACGAGTGGGATGAAGCGGCGTAATTCCTTTCTTTTGGAGATGTGAAATGTCAACCATGCATGTGCGGGGCGTTAAACGGGTTCACGGCGTGAGCCCGAAGGGGCCGTATGACTTCGCGGAGCTGTTCCTCGAATCCGCGGTGGAAACCGGCAAGTTCGGGGCGGCGACGATCGAGGGCGGCGGCAATGAGCCGGTGTCGATGGAAATCGATCCGGCCGTAGTAAAGCAGTTCGAAGGCGTGGCCTTTCCGGCCGACCTCGTCATCAAGACGGCATCCAAGGCCGTGCGCGGGGACTGGAAGACGGTCTGCGTCGGGGTGGAGCGCGTTGCCGCCGCGGCGCCGGCTGTGTCGGCGGTCAAGGGCAAGGCAGCCTAGACCGTCATGTGTTCCACAACCCTACGCTCTCGGGCCTGCAATCCAGGGCGTAGGTCTTCTCTTCGGAGAGACGTGCTGTGAGCAAGGTCTACAAAGTGAGTCTGAGCACCGGCGCGGTGGTGGTGCCCTCCTTCGATTGCCATACGGTGGGGCTTGCTTCGCAAGCCTTGCTCGAAGTCGTGAATAGCACCAATCGCTATCCGGTGACGGGTTGCGTTGAATCGGCGGGCGCGTTGTCCGAGGTTACCCATTCGAGCTACAGGAGCTCGAATGGGGCTTACAACGGGCTGGTTCATCAGATCGTGACGGGGCATTCGTCATTCTCCGGGGTGGAACCGAATCTGCCGGTTGATCCGGTCGACGTGGCGGCGGTGTTCGTGGCGTGTTTCGTGCCGATGGTTTCGCTGTACCTGGTTGGCTACGCCGTCCGCAAGGTGCTGCACATGATCGAGGGCCGGCGGTGATGGGCGTTTATGAGTGGTCCCTGGTGATCGCGGCGATCTGGGGCATCGGCTGTGCCTGGGCGGTGATTGAGGGGTTGCGGCTGTAACGGTGTTGTACCGATGGGCGAGCGGATTCTCGCCTTATTTGCACTGTCGGGAGACAGGGCGTTTTTAGTAGGAGGTTGTCATGCGTGTGTATCAATGGCTGGTCGGTCTGTGGTTGGCCTTGTGCGCGATGTTGGCGGGCGCGGTTTCGCCCTTCGACCCGCTCACGACGGCGGTATCGTTCACGGATGTGGTCACGGCGCTGTTTGCGGTCGCGGCTACGATCGTTGCGGTACTCGTCACCATCCGCGGGATCCGCTGGATCTACGGGATGGTGAAGCGTTAAGGGCTGATTCGGCCTGGCGACCGGGGGACTCGAGCGCAGTTGGTTCGGGTCCCCCATTTTTCTTTGGGATGGTTATGGGCGATTTCGAGAATCTGGTCGTGACAAACGCGGACATCATCGGGCAAACGATCGGCGCGGTACTTGCAGTGGCGTCCGTGAGTATGGCGGTGCGCGTCGCGATCGTCGGAACGAGATGGCTGCTGGAGTTGGTTGGCGGCGAGCGGGAAATGACTCGCGAGGAGTACGACGCAGCATACCCAGTAGATCCAGACGATGCGGACGACTGGCGAAACTACGACTGGAACGACGATAACGACCCTCAGCGGCATTTTCACTAGAGGGATTTTTGTCATGAACAAATCGAGGCGGGCGTGGGTGGCGCGGTTTCTGATTCCCTTACTGATATTTTCGATTTATCCGCAGCGGCAATCGAAGGCGATCATTCCTATCGTTGCGCCGATCGCGATCGCGCTGCTTGATGCGGCCGGTTCGGTGGTCACGGCTAATGCGCTGACATCGGTGGGCACTGCCCTGCTCGGTGGCATCGCGTTCGGCATGATCTTTCTCACGCCTGGCGATACGTCTAACGTCAACGGCCAAGTGCGCGTTCCGACAACAACGGCGGCGGGCTCTACATCCGCAATGGCGGCGATTGCGCCTTCTGCGCCTAGTTCAGCGGCGGTGATCACGAAGTTTGATCTGCCGACTTGCTGCGGCTACTCGGGGACATTTCCCTATTTCGATGGGGCTTCGGCGGCGATGGCGTTTTGTACTTATCAGGGCCGGCCTGCGTCTGCGGGTTGGACGGGAGTCTATACGTTGGCGACAAATGCTTACAGTTGTACCGGCAACGGTACTTATGAGAACAATAGTCTATTTCAGGCGCAACGGCAGACAACGTGCCCGGCTGGCTACTCGGGAAGCAACGGGACTACGTGTACGACACTGACTAATGCCCGGGCGGCTGCGCCAGATCAGAAGGCAGATTTCACCCGGTCGGGGACTACGCTCGCGCCGTACGCGGGCGATGACTCTGGAAATCTCAAGGCGGTCGTTTCAACGACAGCCACGGCGAACGACACGGTAACGGTCGCGGCGCTGGATTCGACGACGAGCTTGCCGCGCCGGATTTCGATACAGGCCACGGCTGACGGCGGATCCAAAGTTCTGGTACAGACTCAAGCGGTGGATGCGAACGGAAATACCTATGTGGACAACACAGCGCTGACGGTGAGCGCGGCGGGACAGATAACCGGGGCTTCGCGTGTGCCTACGGCCCAGGTGCTGACCCTGAATCCGACGACGGGCACTTATGACGTTGCTGCGGCTCCCACTGCGACGGCGAATCCAGCCGCGGCGGGTACTGCGCCGACGACGATTACCTTCCCGACTGACTACGCGCGTGATGCAACGGTTGCTAGTCTCGGCTCGGGTGTTTCGCAGTTGCACACTGATTCGGTGCAACTTCACACCGATTTGACATCAACCTCTGCCAGTGCGCCGATTGACCCAGGGGTAAAGACAACGGGCGACATCGAAGGGCAATTGCTCGACGGTTCGTTTAGCTCCCTTAAGGCGTGGAGCTTGCCGGCGCGATCGGTGTCCTGTCCGACTGCTAGCTTTAGCCTGTGGTCGCAATCCTTCACCATCGATGCGCATTGCACGTTGTGGGCAACGGTCGCAAGCTCGGTGCAAGCGGTATCCCTGGTGTCCTGGGCGTTGCTGGCAATGTTCATCGTCCTGGGGGCCTAGCCATGCTCAATGTTCTCTATCTCGTTGGTGCCTGGCTGGTCCGAGAGGTCATCATCAAGGCGAGCGTGATTGCAGGGTTGTACTGGCTGCTCGTCTATTTGATGCCGCTTGTCTGGAGCTACGTTAGCGGCTTTGTCGGCGTGTCGGGTCTGAGTTCGCTTTTCAACGCGGTGCCCGATGGCGTTTACTGGTTTCTGTACGCGCTCAAGTTCGACGTGGGGTTGCCGCTGATCATTTCCGCGTATGTCTCGCGGTTCTTGATTCGCCGGCTGCCGGTGGTGGGGTAGGCGTGGCCAGTACCGCTTACTGTGGCGTGCCGGGTTCCGGTAAGACCTACGAGGTCGTGACCGAGGTTATCTTGCCGGCGCTGCGTTCCGGTCGCCGCGTGGTTTCGAACATCGCTGGCCTGCACTATGAGGAGATGCGGGCGTACCTGATCCTCGAAGACGTCGCCGAGGACGCGATAGGGAGTTTCGAAGCGGTGACCAAGGAACAGATCGGCGGAAAGGACTTCTGGACCGCGGAAGGCCGGGAGACGATCGTCAAGCCCGGGGACCTGGTTGTCTTGGACGAGTGCTGGCGGTGGATGAGCGCCGGGGTGCGCATCCCGGACGAGATGTTCGCCTTCCTGCGGGAGCATCGCCACTTTGTCGATGCAAAAGGGGTGTCCTGCGATGTGGTCCTGATCACTCAGCACATGAGCGACCTGGACCGCAAGGTCAAGGTCGTCGTCGAAAAGCATTTCGTGATGGAGAAGCTCAAGCGCCTGGGTTTGAGCAAGGCGTACACCGTGGACGTGTACAACGGGCCTCGGGGCACAAAGGCGGCGCATCTGCGCCGGTTTGTGCGCAAGTACCGGAAAGAGTTCTTCTGCTTTTATTCGAGCTACGAGGGCAAAGGCGGGGACGAGCGCGAGGTCGATAAGCGCATCAACGTCCTGCGGCATCCGCTGCTCTTGATCATGGCGGTGCTGGTGCCGGTGTTATTCATCGGTGGATCGGTCATGACCTATCGCGTATGGGCGCGGCATGGCCAGGTGGAGAAAAAGCCGGAAGGTGTTGCCGAAGTCGAGAAGTCGGGAGCGAAAAGCGCGGCGGTGGTTTCTGGTCCTGGCACGTCGCGTACTACTGCTGATGAATCCTGGCGCGTGGTGGGTTATTACCGCGTCGGGCCTGCAGGTGTTTTCATGATGCAGTCGGGGGAGCACGTTCGTTATGTCTACGCGCCTTCCGGTTATCGCGTTGGGATGCTGAATGTTGAGGTCATTGTCGATGAAAAACTGTACTCGTCTTATGGTGGCGGCGCTGTTCCTGGTGGTCTCGGGGGCATCGTCGGCGCAAAGCGATAGCTTCGATCTGCATTTCGATCGGGTGCCGATCTATGAATTGGCGCGGGTGGTGTTCGGTGAGATTTTGAAAGAGCCGTACCTGGTAGAGGGGGCGGTGTCGCGCGAGGATCGTTTCGCCTCTGTGGATCTGCGCGGGGCGACTGTTGACCAGGTGCGGGTGCTTTTGCGTGAGGCGTTGGGACAGCAAGGCTTGGCGGTGCGGCAGGTGGATCGGTTAAACGTGGTGGAGGTGAAGAAGGCCGAAGCGGAAGCGCAGGAAATTTTCACCTACCGGCCCAAGTACCGCACTACGTCTTACCTTGAAAGTGGCATGAGGGCTTTCGTTTCTCGGGGTCGGTTTGGCGGGGTGAGCATGGCTTCGGGGGGATCGCCCGCGCAAGCGGGGTCGGCGCCGGGTGTGGTGCCGGGCTCGGCGTCGGTGGGCGGGGTTGCTGCCGGCGCTCCACCGGCTTCCAGCCCGAACCCGATCCAAGTCACGAATATGGGCGGGGTGTCTCTCGGCCAGCGGGACGTGGTGACGTTTCAGGGGCCGACGGCAGAAGTCGAGCTGGTGCGGCGGCTGGTCGAGACGCTGGATGTTAAAGCGGCTGAAATCGTGGTCCGGGCCTCGGTATTCGAGGTTCAGACCACGAAAGATGAGTCGAGCGGTGTGCAGATCGCCTATTCGATCCTGGGCGGCGCCTTGACGGGCGGGACGGGAGCGGTGGCGGCACCGATCATTCGCCTCGCTAAAGGCGGTTTTGATGTGGCAGTAAGCAAACTCGCGTCGGACAGCCGGTTTAATCTGGTTTCGAGCCCCAGCCTGCGGGTTTCGTCGGGGGAATCGGCGCGGGTGGTGGTCGGCCAGGAAGTACCCGTCTTGGGTGCGGTGACGGTGCCGACGAATGGCGCGCCGGTCCAATCGGTCAATTATCAAAGTTCCGGGGTGATGCTCGATGTGGCGCCGGTGGCGCTTGAAGATTCGGTAAAGCTGACGTTGCGGCAGGAGATTTCGGATTTCGCGCAGACGAGCACCGGAGTTAATTCGTCGCCGACGCTGTTAAAGCGGGCGGTTTCGTCAGTGGTGTCGTTACAGTCGGGCGAGGTCGTTTTTATCGGCGGTCTGGACGAAACGAATCAAACAGGGTCGAAAGCTGGGCTATCCTGGTTGCCCGGGTGGATGTGGTCCAAGGATTCGGTACAGAAAAAGACCGAGCTTCTGGTCATGCTTCAAGTTGACGTACTACGGTAGAACGAACTGGCGGTGCGCAGCACGCATTAGAAAAGCGGGGGTGAATTGGCCGGGCGCATGGCCAAGAGGGGGCCGCAGGCCCCCGCGTGTTTTTTTGGATCGGCAGCGAGGAAAAACGGGGGGAACGTCGCCGCTCCCCTTGTGCTGCGGTCAGACCTGTTAGCGGCTAGGCGCTAGACCAGTCCCCTTTCGGCAAAGCTCAAGCTCGAATCGAGCGCGATAATAAAATGGTCTAATACCTTGATGTCAACCAAAGCCAAAGCCTGTTTGAGGGTCTGGGTCAAAAGCTGGTCGGCGTGGCTAGGCTCTGCAACACCTGACGGGTGGTTGTGCGCAAATATCACCGCCGCGGCATTCAAGGTCAGCCCTTTCTTGACGATTTCCCGCGGATAGACGCTCGTCTGCGTGAGGGTTCCACGGAACGATTCATGCGCGGAGATCACCCGGTTTTGAGCATCGAGCCATACGCACCAAAAAGCCTCATATTCGAGGGGGGCGAGGTTAAGCCTGAGGTAATCCCTGACGGCTGCGGGAGAAGACATGGCCGCCCCGTGTTGGCGCATCTGCTTACGCAGGATTTCAAGCGCGGCATTGATGGCGGCGTCTGCGTTGCCGTATTGCTGAATCATCTGTTTTGCGGAATAGCGTTTCATGTGGGGCTCCTAGGTTCTGAAGGGAGATCCTTCAAAGCCCAGGCCCCCTTCCTCACGGAAGGGCGGGGGGATTGGTGGGGTGGACGGCAGAAGGTTAGGTTTCTTCCGCTTTGTCTTTGTCATCCCCCGTCGCCCTTTCGCAAAGAAACAAGGGCGTCGGGGGATGACAAGGGGGAAGGAACCGGATTTAGTTAGAGGGGTTTGACTTGAAATAGACAAACCATGACAGAACGATGTTGGCTGGCGTGGTTTGTTGGATTAGGACCTGGCACCTTTTGGGGCTAGGAACCGTGTTTGTTGCTGCAATCATAAATACGCCATAATCACGGAACCAGAAGAATAAAGCTGCCAATGGCTCGAATATTCGACAACATCGATCAAGATCTGCTTTCGGCGTTGCGAGCGACGATGGAGGTGTCCAAACGCTCGGATTTCTGCGTCGGCTATCTGAACCTGCGTGGTTGGCAGTCCATCGATGACCTTATCGAGAATTGGGATCCCGCAGCTGGCCAGGTAGGTCGAGTCCTCGTGGGCATGCAACGCCCCCCGCACGATGAGATTCGCGAACTCTATCGCGCAGCCGGCGATGGCGGGCTAATCGATAACGCGGCGGCTGTCCGTCTGAAGTCCCAGTTCGCTGCTCACCTGCGCGAGCAAATTACATTAGGCATTCCGACCGGCAAAGACGAAGCAGGGCTACGGCGCCTTGCGCATCAACTTCGCGCCGGGCAAGTCATCGTAAAGCTGTTCTTGCCGTACCCGCTGCACGCCAAGCTATACCTGCTGTTTCGAGACGATGCGAACAACCCCATCACCGGTTTCGTTGGCAGTAGCAATCTCACGGTACAAGGTTTAGCAAGGCAGGGCGAATTGAACGTCGATGTGCTCGACCATCACGCCACGCAGCGGCTGTCGAAGTGGTTCGATGATCGTTGGAATGAGCGCTGGGCGTTGGACGTGTCAGCCGACCTGGCCGAAATCATCGAAACCAGCTGGGCACGCGAGCAACCCATACCGCCGCACCATATCTATCTCAATATCGCCTACCACCTAAGCACCGAGGCGCGCGCGGGCCTGAGCCAATTCCGCCTGCCTGGTCGCTTCGAACAGGATCTGTTCGAATTCCAGAAGAGCGCGGTAAAGATCGCCGCACGCCATCTGCACCGCCGTGGCGGCGTGATGGTAGGCGACGTGGTCGGCTTAGGCAAAACGATCATGGCAACCGCGCTCGCTCGCATGTTCGAGGATGACCTTGGATTCGAGACGCTTATCATCTGCCCCAAGAATCTGGAGCCGATGTGGGAACGGTACCGCACCGAGTATGGCTTGCGCGGCATGGTCTTGCCAATCTCACTGGTCACCAAGCGGCTACCCGCTCTCAAGCGCTACCGCCTGGTGCTCATCGATGAGAGCCATAACTTGCGCAATCGCGAAGGCCGGCGCTACAAGGCCATCGCCGACTACATCCGCAGTTGCGACGCCAAAGTCATTTTGGTCACCGCCACACCCTACAACAAGACCAAGGCCGACTTGTCCAGCCAGTTGCGTCTTTTCATCGACGAGAAGGCCAACATCGGCATTCGACCCGAGCGCTACATGCGCAAACTCGGCATTAGCGAAGCCGAGTTCGAGCGCAAACACCAGTGCAAGGTAAATTCCATTCTCGCAATCGAGAAGAGTGACGAATTCGACGACTGGCGCGAGCTCATTCGACTGTACATGGTGCGGCGCACGCGCAGCTTCATCATTCAGCATTACACCGAGGCGGACAAGCAGGGTCGCCGCTATATTGCCGGCCGGGATGGCGAGAAGCGCTACTTTCCTGTGCGCACGCCCGTGTCACTCAAATTCACCGTTAACGACGCCGATCCAGCGGATCGCTACGCACGCCTGTATTCGACCGAAGTGGTCGATCAGATTAACGCGCTGCACGTACCCCGGTATGGCCTGGGCAACTATGTTGACCCAGTCGCTGAGAAAAGCGCAACTGCAGCCGAGCGCAAGTTCATCGAAAACCTGGGGCGCGCCGGCAAGCGCTTGATGGGATTCTGCCGGACCAACCTATTCAAGCGGCTGGAGTCCACCGGCTTTTCGTTCCTGCAGTCGATCGATCGGCACGTTCTGCGTAACCAGATTTATCTCTATGCCATCGAGAACGGCCTAGATCTGCCCGTAGGCGTGCTCGATGCCGGTCTGCTCGATCTCGAGCACGTGGATGAAGACGCTGAGGGGCTGGAGGGTGATTCCGAAGACCTGCTCGACGGCTTGATCGAGGAGGTGGCGGAGGAAAGCACGGAACCCGAAGGCATGGCCCGCGCCAAAGCGGTTTATAAGCAGTACGCCAGTGAATACAAAAAGCGCTTTAAGTGGATACGCCCCACCTTGTTCAAGAAATCGCTTGCCGCGGACTTGGCATCGGATACGCAAACACTGAACGAACTTCTGCGTGCGCATGGGAAGTGGGATCCAAAGCACGACCAGAAACTGCTGGCCTTGCACAAGTTGATCACACGCACCCACGGCAAGGACAAGGTGCTGATCTTTACCCAGTTTGCCGACACCGCGCGTTATCTGGGACGTGAAGTGCGCAGGGCAGGCGTTGCGCAGGTGGAGGTGGCCACAGGCGCCAGTGCCGACCCGTACGCCCTGGCCTGCCGCTTTTCTCCCAAGTCGAACGACAAGAACGTGAGCAAGGCCGACGAGGTGCGCGTGCTGATCTGTACCGACGTGCTCTCCGAAGGACAGAACCTGCAAGATAGCAACGTGGTGGTTAATTTCGATTTGCCTTGGGCAATCATTCGTCTCATCCAGCGCGCCGGCCGGGTGGACCGCATTGGCCAGCGCGCAGAGGAAATTCACTGTTATTCCTTCCTGCCGGCCGATGGCGTAGAGCGCCTGATTCAACTACGTGCCCGCATCCAACAGCGTTTGCTGGAAAACGCTGAAGTCGTGGGCACTGACGAATTCTTTTTTGAGGACGAACAGGCTAACGCCATCCGCAATCTCTACACCGAGAAATCAGGCGTGCTGGATGACAACGATGACGAAGTCGATCTCGCCTCATACGCCTGGCAGGTGTGGAAGCAAGCCACGCAAGACGATCCCGAGCTCGCCCGCGTCGTGGAGTCGTTGCCGCCAGTAGTCTACTCGGCCAAGTCCTTTCAACTCGACCCCTCCCGCTTCCCGCTGCTCGGCGCAGAGGCGGAACAAGGTGGCGTGCTGGTGTACGTCAAGTCGCCCGAGGGCAACGACCTCCTGGCTTGGATAGGCCGCGACGGAAAAGCGGTGACTGAATCGCAATTTACCGTGTTGCGCGCCGCCGAATGTGAAGCCGGCACGCCCGCTGTACTGCGTGCCGACAACCACCATGACCTGGTAGCCAACGGTCTGCAACTGGCCGTTTCGCAAGATAAGGCGGTGGGCGGCGGCTTGGGGCGCCCCTCAAGTCCACGGCGCCGCGCCTACGAGCGGCTCAAGCACTATTCTGCGGAGCAGATGAATACCCTGTTCCGCGACGAAGAACTCGAACGCGCGCTCGACGACATCTTCCTGCGGCCGCTGCTCGAGACCGCGGGCGACCTGCTCAACCGACTGATGCGTGGCGGCGTAAATGACGAAGAGTTAGGCGAGGCAGTAAAGTCATTGCGCGAAGAGGGGCGGCTAACCTACGCCGAAGAAGACGCCGCATTGCGCGAGCCCCGAGTGGTGTGCTCGATGGGCCTGTTGCCGCCGAATAGCGCGCACTGACGACATGGCCGACTTCAACCTCGACCATCTCAAGCAGTTCCGCTTCAAGGAACTTTTCAACGAATTGGGTTGGGACCTGCCTGTCCAACAGCGGCCGTACACGATAGCGGACGGCGACGAAACCTTCGAGCTGGATATCGTCGCCCACAAGAGGGGCGTGCAGATCCTGCACTGCCGGCCGGATGCGCAAGGCCAGATCCCCGCCTACGCGACTCGGCAGAAAATAGAGCGCAAGGTGACGGCTGAAGCACGCGAGCACCTCATCGTGTTCACCGACGCGGCGCAATCCACGCAGATATGGCAATGGGTCGCGCGCGCCCCAGGTCGGCCCAACCAGTACCGCGAGGTGCCTTGGCGCAAAGGCGAAGCCGCCGAGCTGCTGCGTCAAAAGCTCCGTGCGATTGCCTTCACGTTGGACGATGAAGTATCCCTTACCGTGCTGGGCGTCACGCAGCGCCTAACAGCGGGCTTTGACCGCGACAAAGTCACGAAGAAGTTCTACGGCGAATTCGACCAGCAGCGCAAGGCGTTTGCGGCTTTCATAGAAGGCATTCCGAACGTTGGCGAAGACCTGCGCTGGTATACCGCCGTGCTTATCGATCGGCTGATGTTTCTCTGGTTTCTTCAGGAAAAGAGCTTTCTTGCTGGTAACAAGCACTACCTGGAAGAGCGGCTGGCCGCTCATCTGGGCGCGCAGCACACCAACAGCTTCTACCGCCGCTTTCTCTGCCCGTTGTTTTTTCGCGGTTTTGCCGAAGAGCGCACGGACGCCAACCGGGCCGCCATCCGCGCCGAGTTTGGTGAGGTCCCCTACCTCAACGGCGGCTTGTTCGCGCAACACGAACTGGAGCAGCGCTATGGCCAGGCGTTGGATGTTGACGACACTGCGTTCGAAAAATTGTTTGCCTTCTTCAGCCAATGGGATTGGCACCTCGATGACCGGCCAACAGCCAGCGGTAAGGAGATAAATCCCGATGTGCTTGGTTACATTTTCGAAAAATTCGTCAATCAAGTGGAGAATCCGAAGGGCGCGTACTACACAAAGGAGGACATAACCGAATATATCGGCAGGAATGCCATCATTCCCTGCTTGCTCGAAAAAGTGCGCGCTGAGCACCCCGGTACGTTTGATGAACTTGCCTGGCCGCTGCTGCGGCAAAGCGGCGACACTTACATCTATCCCGCTATGCTCAAGGGCGCGAATGACCCATACCCAGAAGAGATTGCGGATGGGCTGGACTCCGATGCTCCCGATTTGCTGGCACGTCGGGTTCCCTGGAATAGGCGCGCTGACGATGCATCCAGCTTGCGCACAGAAAGCTGGCGTGAAGCCATCACACGTCACCAGCGGACGCGGGAAATTCGCAACAAGATCGCGGCCGGTGAGCTTCGCCACGTCGATGACCTGATTACGTACAATCTCAACATCCGCCAGTTTGCGCAAGACTTGATCGAGCGCTGTACCGATGTGGCGCTGCTTAAGAGCTTTTGGTTCACCTTAGCCGGACGCTTGCCACTTAAAAGCAATGAGAAGTTTCGTCATGGCCTGAGCGTACTCGACCCAACCTGCGGCTCGGGCGCCTTCCTCTTTGCCGGGCTCAATATTCTCAAACCGTTGTACGACGCCAGCCTGCGTACGCTTCACGCCGTGCGAGGTGACGCGCTGATTGCCGGGGAGAAGAGTCGCCCAGAGAAGTGGGCCGAGGTCGATGACATTTTGAAGCGTTTTGCCGCAGACAAATCAGACCGGCTTCAGGACTACGCCATCGTCAAACACATCATTGTGCATAACCTGTACGGCGTCGATATTGAGGAGCAGGCCACTGAAATTGCCAAGCTGCGCCTTTTCCTTAAACTGGTCGCGTTACTGGAACCCGGCGACGACATCGAGCCGTTGCCGGATATCGACTTCAATATCCGCCACGGCAATACCCTGGTCGGCTATGCGACGGCGGACGAAACAGAGAAAGCTGTGCGCGGTACCGTAGGCGGCAAGCTTGCGGCACAAGGTAACCTGTTGAACGACGCATGGGACGAGATCAGCATTCGCCTCACCGCTGTTGAGCAACAGTACAACAATTTCCAGATTCAGCAGGTGCAGCGCGGCGGGCATGTGTCGGCGCAGGATAAGCAGGCGCTGACCGACGCATTGCATAATCTAGAAGAGACCTTGAATTACCACCTCGCGCGCGAGTACGGCGTGGACGCGACCAAGGGCAAAAAGTACGATGCCTGGAAAGCCAGCCACAAGCCCTTCCACTGGTATGTGGACTTTCACGCCCTAATGCGCCTTGGCGGCTTCGACGCAATTATTGGTAACCCGCCTTGGAAGGAGTATGCGGCGGTCAAAAAGTACTACGGCGTCATTGGGTACGAGACCATCGACTCTGGCAATCTCTATGGCATCTGCATAGAAAGGGCCTTTCAAATCGGCCACAACGACAGTCGCGTGAGCTTCATCGTGCAACTCCCGCTCGCTAGCGCAAGTCGAATGCAGGCTATGCGAAGGTTTATCGAACGCAATGCGGCAGGGCTTTGGGTGGCCACGTTTGACGATCGCCCGGGAAAGCTGTTTGAGGGATTGCAGCACTGTCGAGCAACTATCTTCATCGCCCAGAAGGGAAGAATGACAACCCTTCCTCCTGCCTTCAGCCGTTATCAGCGCTGGCCTACGGAAGCACGAAGGGAAATGATCGCTTGCTTACGCATGGCGCAATATTGCTGGCCCAACACTCCGGAGGGAGCGTGGCCCAAGGTAGACGATCCATCGATCGCGTCAGCGCTGCGAAAGCTCTTGGAAAATATTGCACAACCTATTGAGAGGCACCGAAAGCGAACGGATTCAAAGCACTTTGTTTATTATCAGGAAGCGGCTCAGTATTGGGTCAAGGCCACGTCGCATCTGCCCTACTACGCCAAAAATGGTGAGGAAGCGGCGCCATCCCACGGCAGGTGGTTGTACTTCGACACCGCAGGCCATGCGGCCGTAGCGTCGGCGATTCTCAACAGCAGCCTATTCTATGCGTGGTTTGTAACATTTGGTGATTGCTTCCACGTCACCGATACACTTGTATCTGCGTTTCCAGTTCCTGAATCCGCGTGGGCAGACCGCGAACTGGTTGCTCTCAACGCGCAGCTCATGAAGCAGCTCAAGCGAGGCGCGGCGCGGAAAGTCATCGTCTCACGGCAAGGCAGACGAGTGGATCGAATTGAGTACGACGAGTACTACTCAGGTGGATGTAAAGAGTTGATCGATTCGATTGATCAGCGGCTTGCAGTGCACTTTAGCTTTACTCAGGCCGAGATTGATGCCATCTGTGCATTCGACTTGAAGTTTCGCGTAGGTGCAGAAGCTGAAGAGATTGCCGATGATTGACCTCAGCCCCGGTCAAGCCGCTGCCCGAATCGTCACGCTGCTCGGCACGCCCGAGAATCGCACACTCGACTTCAAGCGCATCAGCAGCAAGCACGGGCGCATTATCGAAACGATCTGCGCTTTCGCGAACTCCGAGGGTGGTTTGCTGGTGATTGGGGTGGGCGATGGCAAGGATGTGAAGCCCGGTGCCAAACCGCAATCACGTCTGTTCGGTATTGAAGAGAATGCGGAAGCGTTTGACGACCTGCGTCGCCAGGTGATGGCGCGCTTTGCACCTGCAATCGAGCGTCTTCACTGGCTGCGCCTGCCCTGCACGCTGCACGACGCGAAGCCGGGCCATATCGTGCTGCTGCGAGTGGAAAAAAGCGAGCAAGTGCATACGGTGACAGGCGACGGCACTTGGGTGCGCATGGATGCGAGTAACCGCGAGATGAATGCGGCGGAGATCGCCGACCTGCACTACCGGCGTGGGGTGCGCAGCGCAGTGACCGAGCTGGTGCCGGTGGCGCTTGAGCTGCTGAAAACAGATGCGTGGAAGCGCTTTGTTGGCGCGCGGGGGCTCAGGTCAGGGACATTTGCCGAGCAGCTGCTGCGCATCGGCTTGGCTAACAAAGTAGGTAATGAAGTGCGGCCGACACGCGCGGCGGTGCTGCTGTTTGCCGACGAGCCGGGCAGCCTGCTAGCGGCCCATGATACGCGGGCTGACATTCGGATCATGGTTTATGACGGAAAGGCGGCGACGGCCAGTGCCACACCCAATTATCGCAAGAGGCCCAAGACTATTCGCGGCCCGTTGATCGACCAGATTGACGCAGCGGCGAAGACGGTGCTCGACGAGCTGGCGCAAGGGCTCACACTCTCGGGCAGCGGCTTCAAAGCCAAGCATGTCTACCCGGAGCGCGTGGTGAAGGAGGCCATCGTTAACGCGGTGATTCACCGCGACTATCGGCTCAACCGCGACATTTTCATCCGTATCTTCGATGACCGCATCGAGGTCGAAAGCCCCGGTGCGTTCCCCGGCAGCATCACGCCGGCCAACATCGGTCGCGCAGGCTCCAAGGCGCGCAACGCGCTAGTGGCGCAGAACCTGCGCGAGTTTCCGGTCGCACCCAACATCGACGCCGGCGAGGGTGTCAAAATGATGTTCGCTGAAATGGAGGCGGCCCAGCTCTATCCTCCCCAGTACAGCCAGAACATCGAGGTGGCAGTGGAAAGCGTGACGGTAACGCTGCTGAACCTGGCGCGTCCAGGTGTATGGAATGAAGTAAGCGATTGGATCGACCGTGAAGGGTCGATTCAGAATGCCAAGTTATGCGAGATCGCGAAAGTTGACACGCTGAAAGCTTCTAAGATGCTTGCGGCTTGGCGCGAACAGGGGCTGCTTGTACCCCTCCCCGACCGCGGTAAACGCAATATGGCTTATACCAAGCCAGCGCGCAAAGGCGAGCAGTCCGATTTGTTATCTGGGCTGGAAGAAAACAATGGGGACAAAGGCTGAAACTAGCTGTTATTTCAGCCTTTATCGGAGAGTTTGTTTTCCACCGGGGACTAGAGCGGCCTGTGCCTAACAAGCTGGTTAGGTTTTGGGTTGTTATCCGGGCGGGCGAGAAAACAATCTGGAAGAAACACGTAACTAACAGAATATTAACGGGTTATTGGAGTCGTTATTTTCCAGCCTGCCACAGTCTGGGAGTTCGAGCACGCAGGCGTCGCGCTCAAGGGCGTCGGCGCGCGAGCGCTGCTTGATTTGCCTTTGACGGCTTTCTTCGCCTCACGCCAATGCCCGGGTTCGGCTATCCGCGCGGCAATGGACTGGGCTCTCGAAGCGGCGAAGGCACGCCGGGTGGTGATCAGCGGCTTTCACTCACCCTTAGAGCGTTCAGTGTTTGAGGTGCTGCTTACTGCCAACGCGCTCGCTGTCATGGCCTTAACGCGGGATCCGGGTCACAGCGCGCTACCTAAGCTTTGGGACGAGGCGGCACAGCGGGGAACGCTTTTGATACTGGGACCGGCCGGTGCAAAAGGAAGGCTTACAGACGAACTGGCAAGAGAACGGAATAACTGGGTCGCGTCGATGGCGGCTCATATAGTCGTGGCACACGCCGCACCTGTCGGCGGGTTGGCTGCGCAAGTGGCAGGCTGGCGAGAAGACAAGCGATCTGTGGAAGTGCTGTCACCCTAAGTAAGAAGTCGGGCCTCGGAAGAAAGCCCCAATGCGGAGAAGAAATGCGCGTTACCGATCTGATCAAACAGCTGCCGACGACCACCCAGCGTGAGGTCCTGGATTGTTACAAGCGCTACGGCGTGGGTGTTAGAGAAGCTATCGCAAAAGCAATACGGCTGCCCCTAAGTTGGAGCAATAAGGAAGAGGGCGAGGCTTGGACTTGCAGTTGCTCAGTCGAAATCGACAAGATCGGATACCCGACAGTCATCGAAAGAATCACTATCGACGACAAATTTGCGCTTGCAGCGAATCTGCAACTCTGGCTGCCCTCGCTATGTGGATTTAGGGACAGGGCCACGGAAATGATTGAGCTTTCGTCGCGTCGTACGCTTACGGAACTAACGGCCATCGACATTCCTGGGTTTTCAAAGAACGTTAAGGACTCCCGCGCAATAGCAGACGAGTTGATTAAACAGGCAGCTGTCGAACAATTCGATCTGTCCGAAATCATCCTGGAGGTAAATCAAGACGTATTGGGTGTGTTCTTCTTTGACTCCAGCGAAGACGGAAGCAGGTACCGTAGGAAATACTCCACACAAATTTGTTTATATTGGGGAGTCATTGGGCTGGTTGCGCGGCTTCTAGGAGTATCGGTAGAAGGATTGACCATCACTGTGCTGGCGCATGAGTACGCGCACGCTTATACGCATCTTGGGTTTGACCGCAGCGGCGGGCGTTGGGCAGGCGGTGCATTCGGGGCGAGCGAACACGAACTGGTGGAGGGACTCGCCCAGTATTGGGCCGCGATCGCGCTTGAGCGCCTGGAATCGCGGCTTCCCGAGGCATTGCATGCATACAAGATCCTGCTGCCGAAGCAACCGGACGCGTACCGCGCTCATCAACCTTGGTTGGAGCAATATTCTCCGGACACCGTCGCAGCAGCACTAATCAGACTACGGCCCAACGGGGCATTGGAATATGAAGAATTTTGTAACGAACTCGGTCGTATCGCGCCGACGGCCAAGAGTGAAAACAGCATGTTTAGGAAAACGGAGGTTTAGATGCAAGCAAATCCTCGATCACTGGACTCGCTGTTCAATTCGCAGCTTCGATACGTTGTACCGATGTTTCAACGCCTCTACGTGTGGCAGGAAAACCCTCACTGGAAGGCGCTCTGGGAAGATTTGGTAGAGAAGGCAGAACTGCAGCTGCAGGAAAAGAAATCAAATCCTCACTATCTGGGAGCTGTGATTATTGAAGGGGTCCGGCCCAGTTCGCCTCGGGAAGTTAAGCGCTTCCTCGTGATTGATGGCCAACAGCGTCTCACGACACTTCAGCTTCTGTTTTGTTCTTACCGGGACTACGCACGAAAACACGGATGGAAGACCCTCGATCGTGCCACTACGCGATACCTTGAAAACGCGGACGTAGACGTGATGGAAAATCCGGACGAGGAACGCTTCAAGCTTTGGCCAACAACGCTAAACCGCTCGTTCTTTGCTGACATTGTCTCCGCTGGCAACCGCGAAGAAATTGAAAAGAAACATCCGCTTGTTAAGCTACCGCGAAAAAGAAAGTATGAGCCGCGCAGTGCTTTGGTGGAGGGGTATCTATATTTCTCCCGGCAGATTGCAGCCTGGGTCACCGAGACGGCGAAAGCGGGCCAGCGGTCTGAGGAAGACTGCGCGTTTGTTCTCTTGCAAGCCCTACAGCAAGATTTCTCAGTCGTTGAAATAGCTCTTTCAGAAGGAGATGACTCACAGGAGATATTCTATTCACTAAATTCACAAGGCCGCCCCTTGTCGCAGTCAGACCTTCTACGCAGTCTTATCTTTATGCGCGCGGAGAAGGAGCGAGAAGATCGAGATGCCATTTTTGACGAATACTGGAGCCGGTTCGAAACGCCATTTTGGAGTACTGATGTAAAGCGGGGGGGCCGTACTTACTCACGCTTGGATCTCGGGCTTCGATTCTTCCTGATGGCCAAGACTGGAACGATGGTGGACGCGCGACTTGTAAATGAAGAGTATCGGAATTGGATTTCTGCGCGACCACCTCGCTATGCATCAGTGCGAGATGAACTTGCGGACTTTTCGCGCCACACCCAAGTGTACCAGCGCTATGAGGAGGTCGGGCATAACATACCAAGCACAGACCCCAGAAGAATACTTAGAGATTTCGACGTTTCGACTGCCTTGCCGCTTCTTATGTTCTTGGAATTGGAGGCCGGATTGACGCCGGAACAACTCGACAGAAACACTGCAGTTTTAGAGTCGTTTCTTGCCCGTCGCATATTTGTCGGGGAGGAGACGAAGGAATACAACAAACTTTTTGTGGATATTGTTGGTTCGCTCATCGGATTAGTAGGAGAGCAGGTTCAGCCAGCTTTGGAGCAAAAGCTGCTGTCGGGCGGGGGTATAACGCGCTCGTGGCCGACTAACGAGCAGATTGTTGAGAAGGCGGTGAGCCGTCGAATCTTTACTGAGCTTAGGACTCCGGCTCTGAGGTTAATCTTGGAGCGATTGGAGTTAGCCCTACGGGGAAAGAAGTCCGAGGATCACGTAATTCCAGATGAACTTCAGATTGAGCATGTACTTCCGCAACGATGGGCGGCTCACTGGACGCTGCAAGGAAAGACAATTCCGGACAATATTGCGTTGTATCCGATCTTGGCTAAGGAAGAGTTCGAGGCGCTTGCGGAACCGATTCGATCACGGAATAATAAACTGCATACCCTTGGTAACTTGACACTGCTAAACAAATATCTGAATCCCGCCGCTAGCAACGGGGCGTTTGATCTCAAGCGGAGTGAATACAGCCATTCTGTCCTTAGACTAAACCGGCACTTCGACGGCTTAGCTACTTGGGATGAAGAGGCGATCAGCGAGAGGGGCAAGGAATTGGGCGAATTGCTTTGCAAGGTATGGCCCCGTCCGTCGTTGAATTGATTAGGCGCAACGCCTCAAGTCGAATTATGCCGCGTTGCCATGTAACGGGATTACTTCGGCCCCGACTTTCAGCTTGTCGAGGTAATCAGCCCATTGCTGCATCATCTTTCGACGCTCCTTGATGAATTTGGTCCGGTTGTATGCCGTGCCTAGCGAATCGGGAACGCGGTGCGCTAGTTGATGCTCGATTATCTCAGGCGAAATGCCGATTTCTTGATGCAAGATGGTTCGCGCCATCGCGCGGAAGCCATGCCCGGTGATTTCAGTCTTCGTGTCGTAACCCATGCGCCGAAGTGCGGCATTGATCGCCGCGCCACTCATCGACTTTAGCGGATCGCGTCCGGGGAAAACGTACTCTAGGTGTCCGGTCAGAGCATGGAGTTCACGCAGAATCGCCACCGCTTGCGAAGCCAAAGGAACAAGATGATCAGTCTTGGTTTTGGTTACCAGATAGCTCCATTCATGCTTGTCCAGGTCGAACTCTTTCCATTTGGCTTTGCGTAGCTCGCCTGGTCTGACGAAGAACAGCGGCGAGAGCTTCAAGGCACATTGAACGATGAAGGTGCCGCGAAATCCGTCAATGGCCCGCAACAATTCCGCCACCGCAGGTGGTTCGGTCATCGAAGCGTAGTGCTCACGTCGAGCAGGTGGTAGCGCCCCGCGTAGATCGGTCGAAGGATCTCGTACGACTCGCCCGGTCTGTACGGCATATCGGAACACTTGACCGCAATTTTGGTGTGCCCGGTGAGCAGTATCCAGCGCTCCCCGGCCTTCGATACGGCGCAGGCAGGTCAGCAGCTCCGGCGCGGTAATCTCGGCAATCGGCCTATCCCCCAGCCAGGGGAACAGGTCGTTTTCAAGGCGCTTGATGATTTTTTCGGAATGGGTCGGCGCCCATCCGGGCTTGAATTTGGCGAACCACTCGCGCGCTACGACCTCGAAGCTGTTCGCTGACCGCTCGGTCTTTGCGGCCTTCTGAATTTTTCGATTCTCGCCGGGGTCAATGCCTTCGGCCAGCAGTCGCCGGGCTTCGTCGCGCTTTTCTCGGGCTCTGGCAAGCCGCACGTCCGGATAAGCGCCGAAGGACAAGAGTTTCTCTTTCGAGTTGAAGCGGTACTTCAACCGCCAAAGCTTGCCGCCGGCCGGCGTAACGAACAGAAATAGCCCCTTTTCGTCCGAAAGCTTGTAGGGCTTACTCTCTTTCTTTGCGGTCTTGCATTGCGTGTCAGTTAGTGGCATTTGGGGGTATGCTCCTCTCATGCAGACATCATACCCCCGAATCGTACCCCCACTTATAGCTGGCTGGCAATAGATCTGATCGGCCTGCCGCGGACAAGAAAAAAGCCTGAAACGTTGTTTTTATTCAACTTTTCAGGCTTTTCTCGGACTACTTTGGACTACTTCAAACAACGAACTGGTGGAGTGGAGGAGGATCGAACTCCCGACCTCCGCATTGCGAACGCGGCGCTCTCCCAGCTGAGCTACC
>CAYNVY010000018.1:0-34419 GCA_964400745.1 uncultured Enterobacteriaceae bacterium
TTCCTGATCACCTACGTTCCGATATTCTCGACGTGGCTGCCGCGTCTGCTGATGCGCTGAACACGCAGGCGGGAGGTGCGCTGACGGAGAGCATTCCCTGGTCGTGGGAACTGTGCACGCTGGCGGCACGCTTCGGCGGCCTGACGGCGGTGCGCGACGAGCAGGGGGCGCTCTCGTATGCCGAAATGTGTGCGCGGGCGCATGCGCTCGCGACGCAAGTGCTGGCGAAGGGCATACGGCCCGGAGAGGCGGTTGCGACGCTGCTGCCGAACAGCCTCGCCGCGGTGTGGGCCGGCTACGGCGTCACGCTCGCGGGCGCGGCGGAGACGCCGCTCAGCTGGGGCTATACGCAAGACGAGATCGCCTGGAGCGCGCGGCTCGCCGGCTTTCGCCTGGCGGTAACCCGGCGCGATCGCGCCGACGCCCTGCGCGCGCTGGGCATCGAGCCCATCGCCGTGGAGGACCTGAGCGATGCCTGGCTGCAGCGAACGCTGCAGCCGGTTCCGGCCGAGGCGCGCGGACGCATCCTGTTCACCTCCGGCACCACCGGCAAGCCCAAAGGCATCGTATATTCCCACGGCCGGCGCTGGATCGGCAACCAGGTGCAGCGGGCCGCGCTGCCGTTTGCGCCGGGGCCGGGATCGCGCATCCTGCTGATGACACCGTACATCCACGGCGCCTCGCTGCTGGCGCGCGCCTGGCACGATCACGGCGGGGAGGTGCTGCTGCATGACGGCGTAGATCCGGCGCGCGTGCGCCGGTTGCTCGAAGCAGGCGGGCTGGACGCGCTGTTCGCGCCGCCGACGGTGCTGGCGAAGCTGACGGCTGCGTTCGGCGCCGCGCTTTTCGACGGTCTGCGCTGCATCTTCACCGGCACCGCGCCGCTCGCGCCCGCGCTGTATGCCCGGGTCGCGGCCATGTTCGGGCCGGTGGTGCGCGTCACCTACGGCAAGACCGAGTGCGTCAATCCGATCACCGTGCTTGCGCCGGCCGAGACGCACGCGCATTTCACGCAGGAACCGCCGGCGGCCGGAAGTTGCCTCGGCTGGCCCGGTGCCGGCGTCGAAATCGAAATCCGCGCGGGCGAGGGCGAGGCCGAGGGTGAGCGGCAGGCGGACGGGATCGAGGGCGAAGTCTGGCTGCGCGCGCGCCACATGTCCGAGGGCACGCTCGATGCCGCCGGCTACCGGCCCCACCCGGGCGGATGGGACCGCAGCGGCGATCTCGGCCGCCTGGACGCGCGCGGCCGGCTCTGGCTTACCGGCCGGGTGGCCGATGTCATCAAGAGCGGCGGCTACCGCGTCAATCCCGATGAAGTCGAGTCCTGCCTCGCCGGCCTGCAGACCTGCGGCCAGGTGTGCGTCGCCTCCCTGCCGTCGGATTACTGGGGCGAGGTGATCGTGGCGGTCGGCGAAGGCGCCAGCGGCGATTGGAGCAAAGAGGCGTGCGAACGCGTGGCCGTCCTGTCGCGGCACAAGCAACCGCGCGCCTATGTCAGCGTCAGTGCGCTTCCGCGCAACCCTCAGGGCAAAGTGAGCCGACGGGCATTGCGCGAACTGATCCTCGAGACGCACGTGCTGACGGACGGGCCCTATCCTGCGCTCGCGCAGAAATCCGTCGACAGTTCAACGACTTCATGAGACTAGCCCAGGCTTGATTGAGCGCCGCGCCCAGTCGGCGCGGGGCCTCGGGGGTGAAGGTTGACAGCCCGATTATGAGCGTTTAGACTAATTATGAACCGTTTCATTGAAACGGTTCATTTAACAAGAATCGAAGCATTCAATCGCTCCGGGAGACGTCCCGCAGTCAGGGGAGGCAGCAATGCGCAAGGTGGGCATCGACGTTGGCGGCACGTTCACGGACGTCGTTCTGATCGACGAGGCGAGCGGGAGACTCTGGGCGACCAAAGTGCCTACCACGCCGGCCGATCCTTCCATAGGCGCGTCCGATGGGGTGCGGCGCATCCTGGAACTCAGCGGCCTCGCCGGCCCGGACATCGACTTCATCGGCCATGGCACGACGATTGCGACCAACATGCTGATCGAGGGCAAGGGGGCGCGTGTGGCCTTGCTGACCACCAAGGGGTTTCGCGACATTCTGGAGATCCGCCGCGGATCGCGTCACGACCGCGCCGACCTGTACGACCTGTTCTTCGCCAACCCGCCTGCCATCGTGCCGCGGCGGTTGCGCCGCGAACTGCACGAGCGCGTGCTCTACGACGGCACGGTGGAGCGCGCGCTGTCGGTGGACGAAGTCCGGCGGGAGATGGACTTGCTGCGCGAACAGGGCGTAGAGGCGGTCGCCATCTGCCTGCTGAATTCTCAGGTGAATCCCGCGCACGAGAAGCTCGCGGCCGACGCCATCCGGCAGGGACCCGACCAGATCTTCGTCACCGCTTCCTGCGAAGTCAATCCGGAAATGCAGGAGTACGAGCGGACCTGCACCACCGTGATCAACGGCATGCTCGGCCCGCGCTGCGGCAACTACATCCGCACCTTCGAGCGCAAGTCGCGCGAAGCGGGCCTGACGGCAGACATTTTCTTCATGCAATCCAACGGCGGCCTGGCGCGCCCCGACGCCGTGGCGAACCGCCCGGTCGCGCTGCTGGAGTCGGGCCCGGCGGGCGGCGTCACCGCGGCCGCGCGCCTGTGCGAGCGCCTGAAGATTCCCAATGCGATCACCGGGGACATGGGCGGCACGAGCTTCGATGTTTCGATGATCCGGGATTACCGGCCGGAAGTGCGTACTTCATGCGAGCTCAACAGCTACACGATACGCGTGCCCAACATCGATATCGTTTCGATCGGCGCCGGCGGCGGGTCGATCGCATGGATCGATCGCGGCGGCGGCGTGCGCATCGGGCCGACCAGCGCCGGCGCGGACCCGGGCCCCGCCTGCTACGGCCGCGGCGGGCAGGAACCGACGGTCACCGACTGCAACCTGGTTCTGGGCTACCTCGACGCCGAGCATTTCCTGGACGGGGAGTTCAAGCTCGATGTGGACGCGGCCTGGCGCGCCGTGGAAACGCGCCTGGCCAAGCCGCTGGGGATCAGCATCGAGCAGGCGGCGCACACGGTGCGCTCCGTGGCCAATGCGCTGATGGCGCAGGCCATGCGCCTGGTCACGGTCGAGTGCGGCTACGATCCGCGCGATTTTGCCTACGTCCCGTTCGGCGGCGCAGGCCCGGTGCACGCGGTGGATCTGGCGCGCGAAATCGAGAT
The DNA here is from genome assembly GCA_964400745.1 of uncultured Enterobacteriaceae bacterium. Classification (GTDB taxonomy): domain Bacteria; phylum Pseudomonadota; class Gammaproteobacteria; order Burkholderiales; family SG8-39; genus 2-12-FULL-64-23. Next base: position 3,222 of record CAYNVY010000018.1, read on the forward strand.
CCCGAGCGTGATCGTGCCGCCTCTGCCGGGCTTGTTCAGCGCTTTCGGCATGATCGTGGCCGATCTCGTCCACGACCTGCAGGCCCCGGTCGTGCGCAACATCGACGACCTCGACGCCAGCAGCCTCGAAGCGAGTTTCCGCAAGCTCGAAGACGAGGCGCGCGCCATGCTGCGCTCGTCCGGCCTGGCCGAAACAGAAATGGAAATCCGGCGGTTCGCCGACTGCAGCTATCTGTCGCAGGCGGAGACGCTGCAGATTCAGGTGCCGTCGCAAACCGTCGACAACGGCGGTCTGCGGCAGCTTGCAGCGGATTTCACCAACGAGCACCAGCGCCACTGGAATTTCACCCAGCCGGACCGGCCGATCCAGCTGGTCAATATCCGCATCCGCGCGGTGGGCAGGATAGGCAGCCGCGCGCCCGATGACGGCGCCAGCGGCAGGGACGGTGTGCCGCAGGCCTGCGGCGAAAGCCGGATCATGCTGGGCGGCCAGTTCCGCAAAGTCCCGCGCTACCGCCGGTCGGAACTGGCCCAGGGGCAGGTCATCACCGGACCCGCGGTGATCGAAGAGGCCAGCTCGAGCATCGTGATCGATGCGGTGGATCGCGCCAGAAGGGGTCCGGAGGGGACCTTGATCGTGGATGTAGGGAGGCATGCCTGATGGACCGGATTACCTACGAAATCGTGCGCAACGCGCTGTACGCCATCGCGCGCGAAATGAAGATTGCGATGATGCACACGGCGGGCAGCCCCATCATCCACTCCGGCGGCGATGCATCCGCGGCGATTTTCGATACCGAGATGCAGCTCGTCGCGCAGGGCAACGACATCCCGACCATGCTCGGATCGGCCGTCATATCGACCAAGGTGTCGGTCGAAGCCATCGGCGTCGAAAACCTGCGCCCCGGGGACGTCATCATCAGCAACGACGCCTACCTCGGCGGCGGAAACCATCAACCCGACGTGCAGTTCACGCGCCCGGTATTCTTCGAGGGCGAGATCATCGCCTACACCATGACGCGCGGACATTGGGTCGACATAGGCGGGACCAGCCCGGGCAGTTACACGCCGGTGACCTGGGACATCCATGCCGAGGGCATACGCATTCCGCCGGTGCTGATCTACCGCAACGACGCCCCGGTCGAAGACATGGTGCGCCTGATCACGCGCAATACGCGCGACGCCGACAACCGCCTGCTGGACATCAAAGCCCAGTACTCCGGCACCTTCGTCGGCGACCGCCGCCTGTGCGAACTGGCGAAGAAATACGGCAAGGCGGAGGTGGCCGAGGCGATGCGCGAATCGCTCAGCTACTCGGAACGCCTGATGCGCAGCGAAATCCGGCTGATCCCCGACGGGGTGTACTACGGCGAAGACCTGATCGAACCGGTGCAGGCTCCCGGCTGGCCCGACGAACTCATCCCGATCAAGGTGAAGATCACCAAGGCCGGGGACGAAATCGAATTCGACTACACGGGCACCGCCAAGCAGGTGCGCGGCGGCATCAACTGCCCGCTCGCCGTGACTTACAACAGCACCTGGTTCACGGTCAAGGCGATCACCGACCCTTCGATCCCGATCAACCAGGGCTGCTACCGGCCGATCAAAGTCATCTGCCCCGAAGGCACGCTGCTGAACTGCAGCTATCCCTCATCGGTGGTGAGCGGCAATACGGAGACCTCGCCGCGCGTCATCGACATGCTGCTGACCGCGCTGGCGCCCGCCGTGCCGAACCGGGTGGTCGCGCAAAGCCACGACGCGGCCTGCTCCGGCATCTTCGGCGGCGCCGATCCGGTCGAAGACCGGGTGCGCGCGATGCGCCGCCGCTACGTCGGCCAGATCGATCCGCACGCGGGCGGCTTCGGCGCCCGGCCGGACAAGGACGGCATCAACGGCATCCGCGTGCTGGTCGGAAATGCCGGCATACAGTCGGTGGAGCAGATCGAGCACAACGTGCCCTTGACCATAGAGAAGTGGGAAATCGTCGCCGACACCGGCGGCGCGGGGCGCTTTCGCGGGGGTTGCGCGACCGAGCGCATCTACCGCATCGAATTCGACGAGGCCACGTTCACCGCCATCGGCGAGCGCGGCAGGGTCGCGCCCAAGGGGCTGTTCGGCGGAAAAGAGGGCGCCTTGTTCCAAAGCAGCGTCACGCACGCGAACGGGAGCATCGACCGCCTGCCGGCCAAGGGCGCCTTCGTCGTCGTGCGCAAGGGTGATCGCGCGGCGCTGCAGCCTGCGGGCTCCGGCGGCTACGGCGATCCGCTGCAGCGCGAGGTGCAGCGCGTCCTGGACGACGTGCTCGATGGTTACATCAGCAGCGCAGCCGCGCGCGAGTCGTACGGGGTGGTCCTGAATGCCGATGGCCGCGGCGTCGACCAACGCGCCACCTCCAGCCTGCGCGACGCGCTGGGCGCCAAGGCCGGACGCGCGGATTGAACCCTTGAACAAGCCCCAGGACCGGCCGCGCATCCCGACGCTGCGCGATGTCGCCCGCACCGCGGGCGTATCGCTCGGGACCGCGTCGCGGGTGCTCAACCGCGAGGAATCGGTAAAGCCCGACATCCGCGCGCGGGTCGAGGCTGCGATCGAGACGATGGGGTACACGCCGAATGCGGTTGCACAGAGCATGCGCAGCCGCAATACCAAGACCGTCGGCTGCATCGTGCGCGACATCAGCATTCCGGTGCTGGCCGCTTTCGTGCGCGCCGCCCAGCACGAGCTGGACCGCGCCGGTTATGCGCTGCTGCTGGCCAATTCGGAAGGGCAGCGCGAGCGCGAGACCCGGTTTCTGCTGACCCTGGCGGCGCGAAAAGTGGACGCCTTGCTCATCGGCCAGTACTCCGAAGGGGATGAGGAGTTTCACCAGATGCTCAAATCGCTGGGCATACCGGTGGTGCTGGTCGAGCGCGAAATGCCGCTGTGGGCCAGCGCGGTCGCGGTGGACCATTGCAAGGCCGTCAGGCAGGCGACCGAGCATCTGCTGGGTCTGGGCCACCGGCGCATTGCGCTGTTGACCGGCAATCCGGTACTGTTCCCGGCGCACAACCGGATCAAGGGCTACGCGGAAGCGCACGCCGCCTGCGGCGTGCCGGTCGATCAGGATCTGGTGCGCAAGGACAGTTTCCTCCCCGATTACAGTTTTCAGCAAACCGATGCGCTGATGCGTGCCGGCGATCCGCCCACGGCGATCATCTCCGGGGGCATAGACATGCTCTCGGGCATCCTGCGCGCACTGCGCGCGCGAGGCCTGAGGATTCCGCGCGACGTGTCGCTGGTCGCTGCCAGCGATTCCGATCTCGCCGCGCTGTCCGAGCCGCCGATCAGCGTGGAACGCTGGGATTACTCCAGACTCGGGCGGGTTGCGGCCAAGCTCGCGCTGCATGCGATTCGGGGCGGGGCGGCGGCAAAGCCGCGGCGGGTGCTGGTGCCAGCCGTTTTCCTGCCGCGCGATTCCTGCGCACCGCCCCGGCCGCGGTAAGAGCAAGGCCCCGAAGACGCGATGGATACAGTCACGACCGACGACGCTTGGATGAAAGGACTGAAACGGTGAACCCGCAACTGCCGCTTACCGGTGTCACCGTCGTGGAAATCTGCCACAGCGTCGCGGGCCCATACGGCGCGGGCATCCTGGCCGACCTGGGTGCCGATGTCGTCAAAGTCGAGAACTCGGGCACAGGCGACCACGGCCGGGAGTGGGGGCCGCCGTTCTGGCACGGCACCTCTTCCTTGTTTCAGACTCTAAACCGGAACAAGCGCGGCGTTACCGTCGATCTGCGCCACCCCGAACAGCTCGCCCAGCTCAAGGCCTATATTCTGGAGCACGCAGACGTCGTGATCCAGAACCTGCGTCCGGGCGCCATCGACAAGCACGGGCTCGCAGGCCCCAATCTGCTCGCAGCCAATCCTACGCTCGTGTACTGCAACCTCGGTGCCTTCGGCGCCGTGGGTGCGATGCGCGAAAAGCCCGGCTACGACCCCCTGATGCAGGCGCAGGGCGGGATCATGAGCGTGACCGGCGAGGAGCACGGCGGGCCGGTGCGCGTGGGCACGTCGATCGTCGACCAGGGCGCAGGGATGTGGGCTGCCATCGGCATACTCGCGGCCCTGTATCGCCGCGCGGCGACGGGGGAGGGCTGCATCGTCGACACCTCCTTGTTCGAGACCGCGGTGGCGTGGATCAGCATCTCCATCGCCGGCTTTCTCGCTTCGGGTCAATTCAAGGGCCGCATGGGATCGGGCACCGCCGAGATCGTTCCGCATCAGGCGTTCGCGACGGCCGATGGTTTCGTCATGGTGGCTGCGGGCAACGACGGGCTGTTTCGCAAGCTGGCGGCTGCGCTGGATCATCCCGAATGGGCCGCGGATCCGCGCTTTGCCAGCAACGGCGGCCGCGTCTCCAACCGCCAGACCCTGATTCCGATGCTGGAGGGGGTTTTCGCCGGCGCGGGCGTGGCCGAATGGCGGCGGCGGCTGGACGCGGCCGGCGTCCCCAATGCGCCCATCCAGAACATCGAGGAAGTGGTTGCCGATGAACAGACCGTGGCGCTGGGGATGCTGCAGCGCGCGCCGGACCTGGACATGACGCTGGTGGGCCTGCCGCTTTCCTTCAACGGCGAGAGGCCGCCCTACCGCCGCTCTGCGCCGCGCCTGGGCGAACAGAACGCCGAAATCTTCGGCGCCGCCGGCATGAATTCGAAACCTGATCACTAGGAGCTTGCATGGACGGCGCGCTGAAGTCCTCGTATCAAACGCTGCAGATCGAACAGCCGGGACCGGGGCTGCTGCTGGTCCGACTGAACCGGCCGGAAGTGGCCAACGCCATGAGCACGCAGCTCGGCCACGACATGCTCGACGTGTTCTCCAAGCTCGGCGCCGCGCCCGAGTCCTATCGTTGCGCCATCCTGACGGCGGCAGGCGAGCGGCATTTTTGCGCCGGCGCCGACCTGAAGGAACGCAAGGGCATGACCGACGAGCAGTGGCTGAAGCAGCACCACCTGTTCGAGCGGATGATGCTGGCCATCGTCGATTGTCCGATACCGGTGGTGGCGGCAGTAAACGGCGTGGCCTTTGCCGGCGGCTGCGAGTTGGTGCTGTGCTGCGACTTCGCCTACGCGGCGGAGACGGCGCGTTTCGCGCTGACCGAGACCCGCATAGGCATCATGCCGGGCGGCGGCGGCACGCAGCTGCTGCCGCGCGCCATCGGACTGCGCCGGGCGAAGGAGTTGATCCTCTCGGCGCGCCAGTTTTCCGCCCAGGACGCGCTCGCCTGGGGCTTCGTCAACAAATTGTCCAAGCCGGGGCAGGTGCTCGCCGATGCGATCGAAATCGCCGCTTCGATCTGCGCCAATGCGCCCCTTTCCGTGCGCCAGGCCAAACGCGCGATGGAACTCGGCATGCGCATGGACCTGCGCACCGGCATGTTTTTCGAGATCGACGCGTACAACCGACTGGTTCCGACCGAGGACCGGCGCGAAGGCGTTCTGGCGTTCAATGAACGTCGCACACCCAATTTCGTAGGGCGATAGGGAGTACCTTTCAAAGGAGGCGTTATGCATACTGAAATCTTGCACCAAAGCAATTCCGGCAATTCTCATATTGTTTCGGCAGGCCGCTTCAGTCGGTTGGGTTGGCGGTCAGGCGCTGTCGCGCTGCTGGCCGTCCTGGGCACAGCGCTATGGCCTGCAGGGCCCGCATTCGCGCAAGCGGGATGGACCCCGACCAAACCCATCCGGTTGGTCATTCCCTACCCGCCGGGCGGGGCCACCGATGTCGCGGCGCGCGCCATGATACAGAAGCTGGGCGATTCGCTGGGACAACCCATGATCGCGGAGAATCGCCCCGGTGCGAACGGCATGATCGCTTCCGAAGTGGTGTTCACCTCGCCGCCCGACGGCTACACGCTGCTGATAGCGACCGCCGACACGAATTCCATCAATCCCAACGTCTACACCACCATGCGCTACCAGGCGCGCGAATTCCGTGGTGTGGTGCCGGTAGCAAAGGTGAACTTCATGCTGGTAGCGCGTCCCGCGATCAAGCTGAAGACACTGCCCGAACTGGTGGCGCTCGCCAAGGGCGGCAATCTCACGTTCGCATCCTGGGGCGTGGGCAGCACCTCGCAGGCGGCGATGGAGATGTTCAAGGCCCAGGCCGATCTGAAAATACTCCACGTGCCCTACCAGGGCGCGGCGCCGGCGTTTCAGGCGGTTATGGCGGACCAGGTCGACATCATGATGGCGCCGGCGGTCGTCGTAATACCGAACCTGTCGAAGGTGGCTGCGTTCGGCATCGCGTCGCCGGAGCGCTTTGCCGGAGCAACCCAGGTCCCGACGCTGACCGAGCAGGGTTTTCCGGTGGACGCCGACGCCTGGGTCGGCATCCTGGCGCCGCCGAAGACGCCGCAGGCGGTGATCGATCACATCCACAAGCACATCAGCGAGGTAACCAAGGATGCGGATTTCAAGAAACGACTGCTCGACATCGGTCTTTCGGCCATGCCCGCCATGGGCCAGGAGCAATTCCACAACTACATGGTTTCGGAGATCGATCGCTGGGGGCAAGTCATCCGCAAGGCCGGAATCAAACTCGATAACTGACGCCGCCATGGTCTACGAAATCCGGGTGCTGAATCTGGGCGAGATCGAACTCGATGCTAGCCGCCTGGTTCAGAACCGCAAGCCCGGGAGCCTGGCGAAGGTGCCCGCCCATGCGTACTTGCTGCTGGGCGGCACCGCGCCGGTGCTGGTGGATACCGGCTTTCGCAATCCGGCGATTCTGGAACGCATAGGCATGTGCGCATTCCGGGAGCGCGAGCAAGAGTTGGAGTATTGCCTCGCCAGCCATGGCGTGCGCTTTGCCGACATCCGCTACGTGCTGCACACGCATCTGCACATCGACCACGCGGGCCAGACCGGCAAGTTTCCGCTGACGACCACGGCCGTGGTCAATCGCCGGGAAATGGAATACGCGGTGTCCGGCTTGTCCGGCGCCAGCTATCCGCCGGAAGACGTGAAACACTTCATAGACCGCCTGCATACGCCAGGAGCATTGCAGCTTCTGGATCTGGAGTCGACCGGAACCGAGGAGATCCTTCCGGGCATACGCTGCACGGCGGCAGGCGGGCACACCGAAGGTTCCATGCTGGTTCACGTCGATACGGCCGAAGGCGTGGCCTGCCTGTGCGGCGATATCCTGTACGATATACAAGCTCAGGCGCTGACGCCCGAAGGTTTCATCAGCCGCGACCCGCTGTTGAGCGGCAATTACGTCACGACCCGAAGGGCGGAGAAGGCCGCAGTGAAGCGCGTGCTGGCCGGCGCGCGCTTCATCTGCCCCGGTCACGACCTGCCTGCGGTTATCGAGAATGGACGGATGATTGGACGCACCAAGGCCACTTTTCCGGAGAATGCGTACCTGAGTCCCGTATCCGGCTAGCGCGATTAGCGGCAACCATCCTTCGGCTGTGCTTGCAGGCCGGCACGCAATTCTGCATTCGAAACGCGCCACGGCAGATTTGCGCTCAAGGGCTGAGCGTACCTTGCAGGACATCACCGAGCGCAAGCAGTTCGAAGATGCTCGCGAAGCGCAGGAAGCGCAATTGCGCGAGTCGCAGAAAAGTGGAGGCGCTGGGTACGCTGGCCAGAGGCGTGGCGCACGATTTCAACAACGCCCTGGCGGCGATCCTGGGAAATGCGGAACTGGCGCGCCAGGACGTGGGGCCAGGGCACGGTGCGCTGGTCAGTCTGGAGGAGATTGACAAGGCGAGCCGCGCACTGAGACGCGGCCCGGCCGACCCAATCGACCGGCGCAATCGACCGGCTCAATCCACAGACTCAGTCCAATTTGGTGCCGGATTCCTTCACCGCTTTGGCCCACTTCGGAATCTCGGTGCGGACGAAGGCGGTGAGTTCCTCCGGAGTGCTGGTCTCGACATCGGCGCCTTCGCTGATCAGCCGATCGCGTATGTCCGGTGACTTGAGGATTTTCACCAGTTCCGTATTCAGGCGGGCGATGATGGGTGCGGGTGTCCCGGCGGGCACGACGATGGAGTACCAGGCCGTGGCGTCGAACCCGGGCAGGCCGGATTCGGACATGGTCGGCACATCGGGCATCGCCGGAGAGCGTTTGGAGCCGGACACCGCGATCGCGCGCAGGCGGCCCGCGCTGACCATCGTGTTCACCGTCGGCACCTGGCCGACCAGCAGGTCGATCTGACCGGCGATCAAGGCCATCATCCCCGGCCCGCCGCCGCGGTAAGGGATGTGAACCATGTCTATGCTCGCGGCGGTCTTGAACATTTCGCCCACCAGGTGGTTGGAGCTGCCGTTGCCGGCCGAGCCGTAGTTGAGTTTGCCGGGTTTGGATTTCGCCAGGGCGATCAATTCAGTCAGCGTTTTCGCCGGCACCGACGGATGCACCACCAGCACCAGCGGCACTTTCGCCACCAAGGTCACCGGCGCGAAGTCCTTTTCCGGATTGAACGCCATCTTGCTGCCGTAGAGGCTGACGTTGATCGCCATCGGGCTCACCGGCGCCATCAGCAGCGTGTAACCATCCGGCGGCGACTTGGCTGCGATTTCCGCGCCGATATTGCCGCCCGCGCCGGGACGATTGTCCGGCACCACGCCCTGCCCGAGCGCCTCGGAAAGTTTCTGCGCGATCGCGCGCGACAAGAGGTCGGTCGTGCCTCCCGCCGCATAGGGCACGATAAAACGTATCGGCTTTTCCGGATATTGGGCCGCCGCGAACTGCGGCGCCAGCGCAAGCACGGCGCCCAGCAAACTCCTGATCATCACTTTCATGGTTCTCCTCCTGTTTCCGAAGCCGTGGGTGGTTCGATTCTTGGAATATTCGATTCGGTTGCGCCATGATAGTGGATATCGGCGCGCAGAGAATCCCCGACGGCTTGCGCCGGCTTATCCACACGGGCCGGTTGGCGCGGCCCCGGGGTGTATCATCTGTCGCCTCACGCGGGAGGTTTGCGGTTGGCGGTTGGCGCTCCGCGCACGCGCCGCCGTACGCGGATTGCAGCTTAACTGACAGGGGAATTGCAGATGACGATCTCCAAGACAGACAAGATGATCGCCGAGAAGGACGGCGCGATCGGCTGGATCACGTTCAACAATCCGGAGCGGCGCAACGCCGTTTCCATGGCCATGTGGGAAGGGCTGGCGGACATACTGGAGGATTACGCGAAGGACGAAGCGATCCGCGTGATCGTGCTCAAAGGCGCGGGGGACAAGGCCTTCGTCTCGGGCGCGGACATTTCTGAATTCGAGGAAAAGCGCTCGTCTCCGGAAACGACCCGAATCTATGCGCAAGCCTCGGGCCGGGCGACCGAAGCGCTGACGCATGCGGGCAAACCCACCATCGCCATGATCCGCGGCTTTTGCATCGGCGGCGGGGTGTCGGTGGCCTTGTCCTGCGACCTGCGCATCGCCGCGGAAGGCGCGAAGTTCGGCGTGCCGGCGGCCAAGCTGGGCCTGGGCTACGAAGCGAAGGGCGTGCGCAAACTCATGGACCTGGTGGGTCCGGCTTTCGCCAAGGAAATCTTCTTCACTGCACGCCACTTCGCGGCGGAGGAGGCGCTGGCGATGGGCTTGATCAATCGCCTGGTGCCCGAGGCGCAGCTGGAAAACCATGTGCGCGATTGCGCGGGCAGCATCGCCGCCAACGCGCCGCTCACCGTGGCTTCGATCAAGACCATCGTCGGCGAACTGTCGAAGGACGAATCCGTGCGCGACATGGCGCTGTGCCAGCAGGTGGTCGATCGCTGCTTCGCGAGCGCGGACTACGTCGAAGGGCGCACCGCTTTCATGGCCAAGCGCAAGCCTGAATTCAAGGGCCGCTGAACGCGCGCTGGAGGCAAGCATGACGAAGGCTTCCCCCCGTGTTATGTGTTAGGCTTCGCGCACAAAGTTGAACGTGCGAGCGCCAAGCCTGAACGCAGAAGGGTAGCGCGCAGCGACCGTCATTCAAACACTCAGGAGGAGACACCATGCACAGCATGACCTGCAGCAATGCGACCATCGAAACCGCGACGCGCAGTCGCTGCGCCGCGCGCAAGATGAACCGCGCGGCGCGCGCCGTCGCCGGCGCCCTGCTGGCCGCGGCAGCTTTGGTCGGAACTCTGGCCGGCGCGTCCGTCGCCCAGGCGCAGGCCCTGCCTGCGTACTATCCTAAGTCCTACTCGAGCATCGTCGAAGGCTCGAAGAAGGAAGGCAAGCTGGTCGTGTATTCGATCATGGCCGAGTACAACTGGAAGCACGTGCTCGAAGGCTTCAAGAAGCTGTATCCGTGGATCGAAGTGCAGACGCTGGACCTGGGCAGCAGCGAGGTGTTCGAGCGCTACTACTCGGAGCGCGCTTCGAACGCGCGCACCGGCGACCTGCTGATCGTCGGCGCGGTGGACAAATGGCTGCAGTTCGTCGCCAAGGGCGAAGCGCTGGAGTATGTCTCGCCCGAAGAAGGCAAGCTGCCGAAGTGGGCCTCGATCCGCAAAGGCCTGTACACCGTATCGGCCGATCCGATGGTGATCGTCTACAACAAGGCGCTGCTGCCGGAGAAACTGCGGCCGACCAGCCTGGCGGAGCTGGCGAAGTTCGCACAAGAGAATCCGGCCGTGTTCAAGAACAAGGTCACGACTTACAACGCAGGCACCGAGGCGTTCGGCCTGTCGATCAACTGGGCGTTTACCAAGAAATACGGCGAACCCGCCTGGGGTTTGATCGAATCCCTGGGCAAGGTGGCGCGTCCTGAGCGCTCGGCCGGGCCGATGATAGAGAAGATCACCGCCGGCGAATACGTGGCCGGCTACTTCATTTCGGGCATCGTGCTGTTTCCGAAACTGGACGATCCGGCGCGAGCGAAACTGCTGGGCTGGGCCTATCCCAAGGACGGCACCCCGGTCGTGCTGCGCGGCATGGCGATCAGCAAGGCCGCGGCCAACGTCAATGCGGCGAAGCTGATGCTCGACTACATCCTGTCGCACGACGGACAGGTCGGGTTCGGCAAAGGCGGCCTGACCCCCTACCGCGCTGACGTGCAGGCGAGCGAAGTGCCGCGCGCCACCTACGACGCGATCGTGAAGCAGGTCGGCGGCGAGGACAAAGCGGTCCTGGTGGAATATGACCAGGACATGCTGACCAACGGGCCGGCCATGCAGGCGCGCTGGAAGAAGGCGTTCGGAATGTAATCAACCAATTCAACATTACCGAAATTGCCACATATCAAGGGGAGCGCGAGGGGATTTATCCCCTCGTGTCGTTATTGAATCCGATGCCAGGCCGTCTATGACCAGGCCGTCTATGAAAATGTCTGCACCGGCCGGCGCGATCGTGTCCCGCTGGCCGCTGGATCGCGGCACGGTGCTGCAATGGTCGACCGCGCTGTTCACGCTGGCGCTGGTGCTCACCCCGCTGCTGCCGGTGATCCTCCAGTCGGTGATGAGCAAGCCGCTGTACGACGGCATCGGCGCATTCACCACCGACAACTACGAACGGTTGCTGACCAGCCAAACCCTGCTCGATGCGGTGGGCAATTCCCTGGTGTTCGCCTTCATGACCACGCTGCTCGCCATGCTGATCGGCGCGGGCGCGGCGATCGCAGTCGGCCGCACCGACATTCCCGGCGGGCGCTTCATCGGTGAACTCCTGCTGTGGCCGCTGTATCTGTCGCAGTTGGTGATGGCTTTCGGTTTTTCCATCATGTACGGACCGTCGGGCTACCTCACCCTGGGCATGCAGGCCGCCACCGGTGAAACGCCGTGGAACCTGTACAGCCTCTCCGGCATGGCCGTGGTGGCGGCGATCTGCGAGGCGCCGCTGACCTTTCTCTATTGCCTCAATTCCACGCGCATGGCCGATCCCGCGCTGGAGGACGCGGCGCGCGTCTCCGGGGCGGGTTCGCTGCGCACCCTGTGGTCGATCACGCTGCCCCTGATGCGCCCGGCGCTGGTCTACAGCGCCATGCTCAACTTCACCATCGCGCTCGAACTGCTGTCGGTGCCGCTGATCTTCGGCGGGCCGGTGGGCATCCACTTCCTGTCGACCTTTCTCTACGACCAGGGGATAGGCGCCTCCACGCCGGACTACGGCCTCGTGGGCGCGGCCGCGGTGGCGCTGCTGGGGATGGTGACTCTGCTCGTCTGGATGCAGGGCAGGTTGCTGTCGAACATCGGGCGTTTCGTCACGGTGAAGGGCAAGGCGTCGCGGCCGCGCCGCTTTCCCATGGGCTGGCTGCGCTGGCCCCTGGCGCTGCTGCTGGCGCTCTATGTGGCCCTGGGCGTGCTCGCGCCCCTGGCGGGCCTGGGCTTGCGCGCGGTGACGAGTTTTCTCACGCCGCTGGTCCCGGTATGGGAGGTGTGGACCGTGGCGCACCTGAAAATGATCGTGTCCTACCCGACCTACGTGCGCTCGATTTTCAACTCCATCGGCATCGCCTTCTTCGGCGGTGCGCTGGCGACGCTGCTGGTGGCGCTGGTGGCCATCATCACCCAGCGCTCTCCCTACCGCTACGCGCGCACCCTGGAATTCATCGCGCTCTATCCGCGCGCGGTGCCGGGGCTGGTGGCGGGCCTGGGTTTTCTCTGGGCGATGATCGTGTTTCCGTTTCTGGGCGGGCTGCACAACACCATCGCGATCCTGGTGCTCGCCTTCACCATGCGCTATCTGCCCACCGGCCTGGGCGCCGTCTCGCCCGCACTGCTGCAGATCCACCCGGAACTGGACCGCGCGGCGCGCACCGCCGGCGCCGACTGGTGGACCACTTCGTGGGCGATTTCGCTGCGCCTCCTGAAGCCGGCGCTGGTGTCGGCCTTCGCCGTGCTATTCATCTGCTTCTTCAAAGACTATGCGACCGCCGTGTTCCTGTTCGCGCCGGGGAGCGAGGTGATAGGCACCACGCTGCTCTCCTTCTGGATCCAGGGCGACGCCGGTCCCGTGGCCGCGCTCGCGATGCTGCAGGTGCTGCTGACTTTCGCCTTCATCTACGGCGTGCGGCTGCTGTTCGGGGTGAAGGTCTATGGCTGACCGGATGGATAAGGTCAAAGTGGATAACGTCAAAGCGGATAACTTCAAAGTGAAAAACGTCAAAGTGACGAGGAACAAGGCGACGCAAGACAGGGCGGCGAAAGGATCGTATGGCTGACGTGCTGATCGAAGGATTGACCTGCCGCTACGGCGAGGTCACGGCGGTGGAAAATTTGACCCTCTCCATCGCCGACGGGGAGTTCCTGACGCTACTGGGGCCCAGCGGCTGCGGCAAGTCGACTACGCTGGCGGCGCTGGCCGGGCTGGACGTGCCCCACGCGGGCAGCCTGCGCGTGGGCGGCGAGGTGTATTTCGACGCCGCCAGCGGGCGCAACCTGCCGCCCGAGAGGCGCAGTTGCGGCCTGGTGTTCCAGTCCTACGCGCTATGGCCGCACATGACCGTGGCCGGGAACTGCGAGTTTCCGCTGAAGCTGCGGCGCGTGGCCACGGCGGAGCGGCGTGCGCGCGTAAAGGAAGCGCTGAAGCTGGTGGAGATGGATGAGTTCGCCGATCGTTATCCGCACCAGCTCTCCGGCGGGCAGCAACAGCGCGTCGCGCTGGCGCGCACGCTGGTCTACCGGCCGCAGGTGCTGCTGCTGGATGAGCCGCTGTCGAATCTGGATGCCCGCCTGCGCGAGCGCTCACGTGTTTGGCTGTCCCAGGTCACGCGCCAGGTCGGACTGACCACGGTGTACGTGACGCACGACCAGTCGGAAGCGCTGGCGCTCTCGGATCGCATCGCGGTGATGAACCGCGGCCGCGTCAGCCACCTCGGCACGCCGCAGGAAATCTACGACCATCCGGCCGACCCCTTCGTCGCCGATTTCATCGGCAGCAGCAATTTCCTCAAGGGGCATATTCGCGGCGCGGCGCAGGACGGGCGCTATGCGGTGGAACTGCCCGGCGGGCAGCAGCTCATGGCGCTCTCGGGCAAGCGCTTCGCGCCGGGCACCGCGGTGCTGGTGGCGCTGCGGCCGGAGCGCCTGGGCATACACGCGGCGCGGCCCCCGGGCGACGGGCAGAACCTGTTGCAGGCGCGCCTCACCGGCCGCAGCTATCTGGGTGCGCGCACGCTGTATCTGGCCGACGTGGCCGGCACGGCGCTGCGCATCGAATCCGACCTGTCGATCAACAGCGGGGAAGTCTGGGTGGAAGTCCCGGAGACGAGCTGCGTGCTCTTCCCTGCGGAAGGAAGCGACTTATCATGACGCCGTTTCAACCCGATGCCAAATGTCCGCTGGACGGCATCGTCGTGCTCGACCTCACGCGCCTTGTGGCGGGCAATATGCTCAGCCTGCAGCTGGCAGATTTCGGCGCCGAAGTCGTCAAGATCGAAGAGCCGGGCAAGGGCGACCCCTTGCGCGACTGGCGCATACAGGGCGTCAGTTGCTACTGGAAGGTCTACTCGCGCAACAAGAAGAGCGTCACGCTGAATCTGCGCGAGCCCGAGGGCAAGGCGCTGCTGCTGCGCCTGGCTTCGAGCGCCGATGTGCTGATCGAGAACTTTCGCCCCGGCACGCTGGAGAAAATGGGCTTCGGGCCCGAGGTGCTGCACGCGCGCAATCCGGGCATCGTGGTGGTGCGCATTTCCGGCTGGGGACAGGACGGCCCGTACAAGTACCGGCCCGGTTTCGGCACTCTGGTGGAAGGCATGTCGGGCTTCGCCGCGAAGAACGGATTCGAAGACCGCGAACCGGTGTTGCCGCCGCTGGCGCTGGCCGACATGATCGCCGGCCTGTACGGCGCATTCGCCGTGATGACCGCGCTGCGGCATCGAGATGCGGGCGGCGCCGGGCAGGTGATCGATCTGCCGCTGCTCGATCCGATGTTCTCGGTGCTCGGGCCCGAGGCGGCCATCTATCAGCTGACGCATCAGATCAAGCCGCGCACCGGCAGCCGTTCCAGCACCGCCTGTCCGCGCAACGTGTTTCCGACCAGGGACGGACGCTGGATTTCGATGTCGGCCTCGATGCAGGCCATGGTCGACCGGCTGTACAAGGCGCTGGGCGTGCCGGAGATGCTCGCCGATCCGCGCTTTCGCACCAACGCCGACCGCGTGGCCAATGCGGACGCGAGCGAGGCGCCGATACGCGATTTCATCTCGGCGCACACGCTGGCGGAGGGCATGGAATTTTTTGAGGAGAACGAGATCACCGCCGCTCCGGTGTACGACATCGATCAGTTCATGGCCGATCCGCACGTGCAGGCGCGGCAAATCGTGGTCGACCTGCCGGACAAGGACATGGGCACGATACCGATGCACGCGGTTGTGCCGCGCCTGTCGGCCTCGCCCGGCGCGCTGCGTCGTCCGGCGCCGGAATTGGGCGAACACACCGCGGAACTGCTGGAGCGTCTTGGCGTCGATGCGCCTACGCGCGACGATCTGGCTCGCCGGAAAATTACTTAACTCAAACCCAGTAGAAGCGAAGGAACTTTAATGAGCGAAAAGAAAATACTGCCGATCTGGCGTTCGATGATGTTCGTGCCGGTGAACGTCGACAAATTCGTCGACAGCGCACACACGCGCGGCGCCGACGTCGTGATCCTCGATCTGGAGGACAGCATCCTGCCCAAGGACAAGGAGCGCGCGCGCACCCTGGTCGCGGCGGCGGCGCCCAAGGTCGGCCGCTCGGGCGCCGACGTGGTGGTGCGCATCAACCGCCCGTGGCGGCTGTGCCTGCGCGACCTGGAGGCGGTGGTGAGCAAGGACATCTGCGCGCTGATGCTGCCGAAGACGGAGAGCGCGGACCACGTGCTGATGGTGGCCGAGGTGCTGGACGAGCTCGAGGCGGAGCGCGGCCTGTCGCAGGGGCACACCAAGCTCGTGGCCATGATAGAGGGTGCCGCCGCCTTCTTTCGCGTGCAGGAGATCGCCGCCGCGCACTCGCGCATCGTGGCGCTGACGCTGGGCGCGGAGGATTTCGCGCTGTCGGTGGGCATGGTGCCCGAAGCCGAGGGCCTGTTCTATCCGAAGCAGCAGATCGTGATCGCGGCGCGCGCCGCGGGCGTGCTGCCGCTGGGCTTCATCGGCACCGTCGCCGACTTCAAGGATCTGGACGCGTTCAGAGCCACCGTGCGCCGCTCGCGCCGCCTGGGCTTCATGGGCGCCTCGGTGATCCATCCGTCGCAGATCGAAATCCTGAACGCGGAGTTCCGCCCCTCGCCCGAAGAAGTGCAGCAGGCGCGCAAGGTGGTCACCGCGTTCGAGGCCGCAGCCGGCGGCAACCAGGGCGCGATCCAGGTGGACGGCAAGATGGTCGATATCCCGGTGGTCGAACGCTGCCGGGCGACGCTGGCGCGGCACGAGGCGATCGAGAAGAGGGCAAAGCGGGGTTGATAGTCTTGCCAATTATGGCAAGACGATCAGCCTGCGATAAAGGTGGCGCCTTAGGATCAGTATATAAAATGTTCGAGAATGTCTGCGTTGATACAGTCAGCACAACTCGAATCGGTCAGCGCAGCTCGAATCCCAGCGCCTGCATCATGGCGCGCATGCGCTCGCGCCCGTTGAGCCCCTTGATGCTGCCCATGCGCGCGAACAACCGGCTGCTCCAGTTCACGTCGCCCATGCCCTGGCTGCGCGAGAACGCGGCCAGGGTTTCGTCGTAGCTTGCGATCAGTTCCTTTTCCGACGGATGCGGCGTGTAGCGCTCGCGAAACGTCACCAAGTCCTGCGGCAGCCGGGGTTTGATCTCGGCCGGCCGGGCCGGGTTCTCGCGTCCGACGCACATGCCGAACACCGCCATCGCTTTCGGCGGCAATCCGAGCTCGGCCGCGACGCGCTCCGGGTCGTTGCGCAGCGCGCCGATGTAGCAGGTGGAGAGCCCCATCGATTCGGCGGCGAGTGCGGCGTTCTGCGCCGCGAGCGCAGCGTCGATCGCCGCCACCACGAAGGATTCCAGATAGTCGCAGCCTTCCATCGTCCGGCCGCGCGCGGCGCCTACGCGGTCCGCGCGCGACAGGTCGGCGAGCCAGACCAGGAACAGCGGCGCCTGCTCGATATGCGGCTGGCCGCCTGCGACCTCGGACAGCCGCGCCTTGCAGCCCGCATCCTCGACGGCGATCACGCTCCAGAGCTGGAGGTTGGACGAACTCGGTGCCGATTGTGCCGCGGCAACCAGCGTCGCCAGCGTGTCCGCTGGCAGCAGGTCGGGCAGGTAGGCGCGCACCGTGCGATGCGCGAGCAACTGACGCAGCACGTCGTTGAGCCGGCCCGCAGCGGGCATGCCTTCGACGCCGTAGCGAGCCAGAAGCAGGCTGGCATCCTTGATGTCTGGAGCGGTGGGGGATGCCATGGTCTGTCCTATGCAAGAACGCGCACTGATGATGAACGCCTACTCGGGCTTCACGCCCATCTTCTCCAGGAACGCCTTGTAGAGGTAGAAATCCTTCTCGGTTTCCATCTCCAGCTGCTTGCGGTCCTTATAGTCGTAGGGGATTTCCAGGTTCTTCAGCGCTTTCTGAAAATCCGGCCCCTCGGCGACTTTGCGGATGGCGTCGGCCAGCGTTTTGTAGACCGAGTCCGGCAGCCCCTTGGGGCCGAGGACCAGATAGCCCAGCGCCGGGGCGTCCGGACAGCCGATGTCCTTCATCGTCGGCACGTCGGGCTGGGTCGGGTCGCGCTCGTTCGTATTCAACAGCACGAGGTTGCGTAGGCGCCCCTGCCTCACGTAGGACATGTGCTGACCCGAGCCTGCGGTGAAGTCGACATGGCCGCCGAGCAGCAGGGTGTTGGCTTCCGCGCCGCCCTTGGCCGGCAGATGCGTAAACTGCAGTCCCTTGCACTGCCGGAACTGCTCTACGCCCATCTGCTGCTGGCTGTTCGTGCCGGACGAACTGTAGGACAGGCCCGGTTTCGATTTGGCCCAGGCGACGAACTCGTCCACGGTCTTGATCGGAGAATCGCCGCGAACGGTGAGCGCACCGATATAGCGCGAATACTGCGCGATCAGGGTGAAGTCCTTCAGCGGGTCGTAGGGCGAGCGCAGGATATGCGGTCGCACGGTGACCACGCCGGTGGACACCACCCCTATGGTGTAGCCGTCCGGTTTCGCCTTCGCCACCAGGTTGGCGGCGACGCCCGCCGTCGCGCCGGGTCTGTTCTCCACCACGATGGCAACGCCCAGCGCTTTTTCCAGCCCTTCGGCCAGCGCGCGCGCGCTCAGGTCGGTGGTTGCGCCGGCGCCGTAACCGACGTAGACGTTGATGTGCTTGTTCGGATAAGTCTGGGCGAAGGCGGAAACCGACGCTCCGACCATCGACGCGCCGACCAGCATTGCCGCGAACAAGGTCTTTCGACCGAACCACTTGCCAACCGTTGCAACTCTCATGTGCTGCCTCCTTGGGATTATGTATTTTTATAATTTAAATCGGCGCCAGCCCGACCGACAAGCCGCCGCAGACGTAGAGTACCTGTCCGGTGATGAATCCGGCATGCGGCGACAAAAAGAATTCGACCGAGTGCGCGACTTCGTCCGGTTCGCCGAAGCGGCGCACGGGGATGTTCTCCAGCATGCGCTTCACCTGCGGCGAATCGGGCGGGTTGTGCTGCACGAAGAGCCCGGTCTTGATCGGCCCCGGCGCGATCATGTTCACCGTGATGCCGTCGGCGCCGAGTTCCAGAGCCCAGACGCGCGTCATCGCCAGCATGCCGGCCTTGGTCGCGGCGTAGACGGTGCGGCCCACCTTGCCCAGCATCGCGCGCGAGCCGATGTTCACGATGCGCCCGAATTTGCGTTCGCGCATGCCCGGGATGACGGCCTGGGTGAGCAGCAGGCTGGCCTGGATGTGCAGGGCGGATACTTCCTGCCAGGTTTTCAGATCGACCTTGTCGACCGTGGCTGGCTCGCCGCCGCCGGCGTTGTTGACCAGGCCGGCGATATCGAAGCGCCGCGCGGCCTCGGCCCCGGCAGCCGCGGTCGCCTCGGCACTGGTCAGGTCGCAGGCGATGTAATGCAGACGCGGGTCGCTGCGTTCCGGCGCACGCCGCTGCAGGGTGACGACCGAGGTCCCGCAGGCGAGCAGTCGGTCGACGATGGCAGCGCCGATGCCGGCGCTCGCACCGGTGACGAGAATTGCGCGTTCGCTCATGCTCGGCTCAGCCTTTGAACAGTTTGCGCGCGATCAGCACGCGCTGGATTTCGTTGGTGCCGCCGCCGATCTGCGCGTGGCGCAGATAGCGGTAGAACAGGGTCAGCGGCAGTTCCAGCGATTCGCCCATGGCGCCGTGCACCTGGATCGCGCTGTCGAGGCAGCGCGCACCCCATTCGCCCGCGCACAGCTTCACCATCGCCGCCTCGGTGCGCACGTCTTCGCCCGCGTCGCCGCGTGCCGCGATTTCATAGGTCATGGCGCGCAGCGCGGTGATGTCGATGTGCATGTCCACCACCAGCCGCTGTATCGCCTGGCGCTCCGAGATCGGCTTGCCGAAGGTGATGCGCTGCTTCGCCCAATCGATCGACATGTCGAGCGCGCGCTGCATCTTGCCCAGGGCGTAGGGGCCGCGCAGCAGGCGGTCGTGGATGGTGAGCCACTTCTGTCCCAGGGTGAAGCCCTTGCCGACTTCGCCCAGCACGTCTGCTTCGGGCACGCGGCAGTTCTCGAAACGGATGATGTTCTGCGCCGAGCGCGGGCCCAGCCAGGTCTTCAGTCCCGGCGTCTCCACGTGCATGCCCAGGTTGTCGCTGCCGACGAGGAACATGGTGATGCCGCCGCGCTGGCGCTTTTCCTGGTCGGTCACCGCCTGCACCATGACCACGTCGGCTTCGGCCGCGCCCGAGATCCACATCTTGGTACCGTTGATCACCCAGTCCTTGCCGTCCTTCACCGCGCTGGTTTTCATCATGCCCCCGGGGTCGGACCCGGCGTTGGCTTCGGTCTGCGCGAAGCAGGTGGTCTTGTCGCCGTCGATCACCGGTTGCAGGAAGCGCGCCACCTGGTCGCCTTTGCACTCGTACAGGATGTTGGGCACGCTGGCGAAGGGGAAAGGCACCGCGGTGTACATGAACTCTTCCAGGATCGCGATGCGCGCCAGCATCGACAGGTCCGAGCCGCCGTATTGCTCGGGCACCATCAGGTACCACAGCCCGGTGTCGCGCGAGATCTTGATCAGTCTGTCGACCACTTCGGGCTTGAACACCGAGCGCAGCTGTATCGTTTCTTTCAGCCCGTATGCATGGCCGGGGTGCGGCAGGAATTCCTGTTCCAGCGGCAGCAATTCTTCGCGCACGATGCGGCGCGCCACGTCGCGGTATTCGACGATCTCGGGCGGGAGTTTGAAGGCGTTGGTCTGTTCGGCAGATGTTGTCAAAGCATTGCTCCTAGAAAGAAGAAGATCAAGCGCTCAGGCCGGGCAAGCGGCTGACGTGCGCGAGCTGATCGAGTGACATGAGTGAATCGAACAAGGGGCGCGCCGGCACGCCGGCGGCGCCTACACGCAGGCAATCGTCGAACTTGGTCCACAGTTCTTCGCGCGGCAGGGGCAGCGCCGCACCGCCGCGGACGGCGGTGATCTTGCGGCTCTCGATGCGCTTGCCGTCATCGGTCTCGACCACGATGAGGTCGTCCGGCGTGTAGCCCGGATTCGCCGGGTCATCGCGATCGTCGGCTTCGACGCTCACGCGCTGCATCAGCGACTGCACTTCGTCGCGGCGCACGAAGCCGTCGGTGAGCTCGGTGAGCCCGGCGCGGCCGGCGACGACGGAGCAGGCCATCGCGAACTCCATGCTGAACTTGGCTTCCAGCCCCGTCTGCGGCCGGTGATTGCGCAGTATGGTGGTGTTGCGCCGGCTGGTGCGCACATGCACGCGGGCCACCTGGGCCGGTGCGAGCGGGCTTTCCTTGAGCAGATCGAGCATGCCGTCGAGCGCGCGGTGGGTGCAGAAGCAAAGGGGATATTTCTTTACGCTGAGCCGGTCCTTGGCGAGCTTCCACACGCTGCCGGCCTGCAGCGGCGATTCGAGATCGACGCGCCCGGCGGGGGAAACCGCATGGATGAAACCCTGCGGGTGCTCCAGCGCGTCGAGCGAGGCGGTGAACCCGGCGCCTGCGAGCCGCGCCGAAATGACGCCCGCATGCGCGGCGCGCCCGGCGTGAAACGGCTTGGTCATGGTGCCGAAGTTGGCCATGATGCCCGCGCTTTGCGAGGCGCCGAGCGCGATCGCGTGCGCCGCCTGTTCCGCGGTGAGGCCGCGCAGTGAGGCGCACGCGGCTGCGGCGCCGATGGCGCCGAAAATGCCGGTGGGATGCCAGCCCTTGTCGTGGTGGCCGTCCTTGTCGCGGCGCACGAGTTCGGCCCAGGTTTCGTAGCCGGCGGCATAGGCGAGCATCATCTGCCGGCCGCTTGTACCCAGGACCTGCGCTTCGGCCAGGATCGCCGGCACCAGCACGGTGCTCGGGTGCCCGCGCTGGGCGACATCGTCGAAATCCAGCGCGTGCGCAGCGGTGCCGTTGATCCAGGCGGCCTCCGGCGCCGGTGCCGTACCCTGTCCGAACAAGAGGGACGCTGGCCCCGCCGGCGGCGCGAGCGCCGCCTTCAGTAGTTGCGGCGGCGGCTCATTGCGGCCTGCGATCATCACGCCGACGCAGTCGGTAAAGCCGGTGTGGATGACGGCAAGCGCCTCCTCGGGGATATCCTCGTAGCGCAGGCCCGCGATGAATTTGCCGAGGCCGACGGTCAGTGCGATAGGCATCTGTGTGCTCCGCTTCGTTGGTTTTGGATGGATGTCAGGCCGCTGCGCGGATTTTCTCGCGCAGCTTGTTGAGCGTGCCGCCTTTCATCACGCAACCGGGCAGCGGGTGGCCGACGATTTGCTCGGCCAGCAGGGCCGATTCGATCAGCTTGTCCAGATCGATGCCGGTCTCTACGCCCATTTCGGCGCACATGAAGGCGAGGTCCTCGGTGCAGACGTTGCCCGCCGCGCCGCTATGCGCAGCGAAGGGACAGCCGCCCAGGCCGGCGACGGCCGCATCGAAAATCGACACGCCCATTTCCATGCCGGCGTAGGCGTTGGCGATGCCCATGCCGCGCGTGTCGTGCAGGTGCAGCGAAATCTGCAGCTTGGGGTATTTGTCCTGCACCGCGCCCACCACGCGCTTGATCGACAGCGGCGTGGCCCAGGCCATGGTGTCGGCCAGCGACAGCACCTTGAGATCGAGCCGGTATTGCGCGGCGATCTCAAGCATCTGCCGCACCATGTCGAGGATGTGCGGGATCGGTATGTCGCCTTCGAAATTGCAGCCGAAGGCGGCCATCATGCTCGCGCGCTCCACCGGCACCTTGAACTCCTGATACATCTTCACGATGAGGTGCTGCGCCTCGATGTTTTCCTTCAGCGTGCGCTTCTGGTTGCGCAGCAGGAATTTTTCAGACGCTGTAAACGACAGTCCGCCCTTGACGTCGAGCTTGCCGCTGGCGATGGCGCGCGCGAGGCCCTTGTCGTTCAGCCACAGCCCTGTGTAGCTCACGCCGGGGGCACGGGTGAAGCCTTGCACCACCTCGTCGGCGTCGGCCATGCCGGGCACGTTTTTCGGCGGGACGAAGGAGACCGTTTGTATCTGCTTCAGGCCGGTCTTGGACAGGGAGTCGATCAGTTCGATCTTGCGCGCCGTGGGGATCGCGCCTTTCTCGAACTGGAAACCTTCGCGCGGCCCCTCTTCGTTGATGCGTACTGACTTGGGTAGGTCGGACATGGATGCGCTCTCTTGCGTGATGGAGTGAATAGTGCGGCGGGTTCAGGACTGCGGCGGAACGAAAGGGTAGGGCACGGGGGCGCCGCCGCGATAAGGCAGGGCGAGCGTCGCCTTGCCCGGCGTCGATTCCTTGTTTTCTTCGTTGACGATGCCGATTTCGAGCTCGATCAGGCCGTAGCCGGGACCCTCGCGCTTGGCCGTCACTCGGCCCCAGACCGACAGCGTCTCCTCGACCAGGTTCATCGCGCGAAACTGGAAGCTGACCTTCCATACCCAGCCGCCGGGCCCGGCCCAGTCCTTGAGCAGTTGCAGCATGAACTGCTGCTTGAGAGAGCCGTTGGCGAGCAGCCCCGGCAGTTTGTCGTGTTCGATCGCGAAGGGTTTGTCGTAATGGATCTTGTGCCAGTTTTCCATCGCAGCCGACCAGCGCATCAGATGAGCCGTGGTCAGCGGTCCCTTCACCAGCTGCGGAAGTTCGCTGCCGAGCGCAACGTCTTCGTAGTACATCGTAGTTTGCATCGCCACGGTCTACTTCCTCCTGATGTGCGTGCGGCGCGCGCGCAGCAGCAACTCGCCCGCGCCGTTGCGGTACTCGGATTCGAGCACGACGAAGATCATCGTGCCCTTGCTGGTTTCTTTCTGCGTGATCTCCGCGTAGCGGGATTTCACCGTCACGGTTTCGCCATGGCGCGCGTAGCGCAGGAGTTCGATTTCGGAGCCGCCGTTCAGCAGCGCGTAGCCTTTGAGCGGCTCGATCTCGGGCAATCCGCCGGTGGAACTCAGGCTGATGCCGTCGAAATCCGGGTTGCGCGCGTTGTCCTGGATCGGATCGGGCGCGCCGAAAGGGCGGCGCATCATGTGCGTCGGATACAGCGGCGGCGCCACGGGTCCGCCATAGCGCTCATTGTTGGCGCAGGGCACGGCGAAAATCGGATCCTCGTCCATGATGGCCTGGGCGTAGCGGCGCACGGCGCCGCGCTCGACCGGGTCGCAGGCGAGTTCGATCTCCGATTCTATGCCGATATATTTCTGGCAGGCTTCGGCCGGGGTGGGCATGTGTCTTCTCCTGGATAAAAGGTGCAGCGGCTCAGGCGGGAATGCCGATGACGCCGCTCTCGATCAGGGCGTCGATGCGCTCCTGCGTCAGGCCCAGGCCGGCGAGCACCTGGCGCGAATGCTCGCCCAGGGCCGGTGGTGGCGTCTTCACGCCGCCGGGATTCTCCGACAGCTTGATCGGCAGGCCCGCCAGGCGCAGCCGGCCTATGGTCGGATGATCCACCTCGACGATCATGTCGCGCGCCGCCACCTGCGGATCGGCGACGACCTTGTCGATCGAATTGACCGAGGTGCAGGGCACGCCTTCGGCGCTCAGGCGCTCGACCCAGTCCTCGACCGTGCGCGTGGCGAACACTTCGGCCAGCATCGGGATCAGCGTCGTGCGGTTGGCGCCGCGCTTGCTCGAATCGGCGAAGCGTTCGTCCGCCGCCCACTGCGGACGCTCGATCGCGCGGCACACGCCTTCCCACATGCGCGGCGTGAACGCGGCGACGACGACCCAGTCGTCCTTCGCCTGGAACGCCTGGTAGGGCACCGAGAGTTGCGAGCCGGCGCCGCGCCGCACCGGAGGCCGTCCGGTGGCGAAAAAAGAGGTCAGGTGATAGGACAGCATCGCGATCTGGCCCTCGAGCAGCGAAGTGTCCACGCGCTGGCCGCGGCCGCTGTGCTGCCGCGCCTGCAGCGCGAGCAGCACGCCGATCACGCCGAACATGCCGGCGCCGACGTCGGCGATGGAAATGCCCGCCTTCACCGGACCGCGGCCTTCCTCCCCGGTGATGCTCATGTTCCCGGAAAACGCCTGCATGAAGATGTCGTTGGCGCGGTCGTGGGCGCGGGGCCCGTTGGGGCCGAAGCCGCTGATGCTGCAGTAGATGAGGCGCGGATTGATCGCCGCCAGCGCGTCGTAGCCCAGGCCCAGCGCGTCCATGGCGCCGACGCGGTAGTTGTCGATCAGCACGTCGGCGCCCGCGACCAATTGCTTGAGCAACTCGGCCCCCTCCGCGCTCTTCAGGTCGATCGCCAGGCTTTGCTTGTTGCGGTTGGCCGCGGCGAAGTAGTACGAAACCTCGCCGGGGAAATAAGGCGGCCAGCGGCGGCTTTCGTCGCCTGCGCCGACGCGCTCGATTTTCACCACGTCGGCGCCGTAGTCGGCCAGCGTCATGCCGCAGAAGGGGCCGGCCATCGCGAGGCCGATTTCGATGACTTTGATGCCTGCGAGGGGGGCTTCGCCTTGCGTGTGGACCATTGGGCCGGATTCCGTTATTATTCGCTATGCGAATGGGTAATTTGTAGAGCGAATGATGTTAGAGTATGCGCTGCGCCTTGTCAATGCGCGGCGCTGATGTGTGTCGGGAGCGGAGAAAACGGTTTGAGCAAAGGTTCGAGCAAGCAAGCGATGAAAGGCAAATCAGACGCCGGCGGGCGCGCCGCGGCCGATACGGTTCACCACAATGCGGACCGCCAGTTCGTAACCGCGCTGGCGCGCGGCCTGGAGATCCTGCGCTGCTTCAACGCCACCCGCTTCGAACTCGGCACCGTGGAAATCGCCAGTCTCACCGGACTGCCGCAACCCACGGTATGGCGGCTGTGCCACACGCTGATGCGCTCGGGCTACCTCGTTCCCTCCCCGTCGAACGGCAAGCTGCGCATCGGGGTCGGCGTGCTGGCACTGGGCTATACCGCGGTCGCGATGCTCGATATCGGCGAGCTTGCCTTGCACGAGATGCGCCGTCTGGCGCTGGATTTCCACGTCGCTTGTTCGCTCGCCGCCCCGGACCGCACCGACATGCTGATCGTGCAGCGCGCGCTCGATCCCGATTCGATGCTGGTGGTGAATCTGCACGTGGGTTCGCGCCTGCCGATGGCGACGTCTTCGGTCGGCTCGGCCTATCTGGCGCGGGTGTCCGAGCCCGTCCGGGACGCGCTGCTGCGCGAACTCAAGAAGCGCTACGGGTCCGAGTGGGCGCAGATGCACAAACGGATAGACGCTGCGATCGACGCCTGCAAGCGGCGCGGCTACGTGCTGAACCGGGGCATTTACCACCGGGACATCAACGCCATCGCCGTCCCCATCGTGTCCGACGACGGCAGCCAGGTCTACGCGCTCAATTGCGGCGGTCCGGCCGCCGCGATCACGGTGAGGAAACTGGAGAAGGAGATCGCGCCGCGGCTGATCGAACTCGCCGAGATCATGCGATCCGGGCTGTTCTCGGGACAAAGACGATAGACGACAGACGATGAACGACAGACGCTGAACGACACACCATAAACAACGCGATCGACGAAGGCTTCTCGACAAGGAAGCTTCGCATTGCATGCATTACACCAGGAGGAAACATAGTGCGAGCACCGTGGCTACCCGAGAAATGGGACAAGGAGGCCGACGTCGTCGTCGTCGGCTTCGGCGGCGCGGGGGCTGCGACCGCGATCGCGGCGAGCGACCTCGGCGCGAGCGTGCTGCTGCTGGAGAAGGCGCCCGAAGGCGAGGAGGGCGGCAATACGCGCGTGGCCGCGCAGGGCTATCTCAACGTGTCCGACGCGCAAATGGCCGTCACCTACCTTAACGCGATGTGCGGCCATTACTCGATTCCGCCGAAGATGGCGCAGGTCTGGGCGGAGGAAATGAGCCGGAACAACGAGTGGATCTCCGGCATCGGCGGCGACCCGCAGGAACACCAGTTTCCGCCCGCGGGCATCGAATTTCCGGAACTGCCGGGCTCCGGCTGCGTGCACAAGTTTCATCACGGCGACATCCTCGGCTATTCCCATACGTGGAATTTTTTCGAAGGCGCGGTGAAGCAAAGGCCGATCGAAATTCTGTACCAAGCGCCGGGACGGGAATTGATACAGGACGGCGTAACCCGGGAAATTCTGGGCATACGCGCAGAGCAGGGCGGGAAACCCGTCTACGTCAAGGCGCGCAAGGCCGTGGTCCTGACCTGCGGCGGCTTCGAGAACAACCAGGAGATGATACGCAACTACCTGCCCGGCCTTCCGTATTGCTACACCTCGGGCACGCCCTACAACGAGGGCGACGGCATCGTCATGGGCCAGTCGGTGGGCGCCGACCTGTGGCACATGAACAACTACGCCGGCCCCTCGATGGCCCTGAAAGCGCCGGAATACAAGACGACGTTTTCGATGACGCCGCTGCACTTCGCGCATGAGCAGTCCGGCGGCATGATCGTCGTCGGCCCCGACGCCAAGCGCTTCACCGACGAAAAGCTCAGGACCCTGCACGGCAAGATCAGGAAGCACGGCCATTGGGCGCCCGCGCCGGCGCCCTGTCCCATGTTCATGGTGTTCGACCAGGCGCTGTTCGCCTGCGGCCCGCTCTACGACAAGAAGCCGGTCATGGGCTGGGGCCGCATCGTCGAGCGCTACGACTGGAGCGAGGACAACAGCGCCGAATTGCGCCGCGGCTGGATCAAGCAGGCCGGGACAGTAGCGGCGCTGGCCCAGGCCATAGGCTTGAACCCGGACGCGCTCGAGGCGTCGGTCAAGCGCTGGAACGACAATTGCGCCGGCGGCAAAGACCCGGATTTCGGCCGCAGCAAGATGCTGCGCTCTTTCGGCGCGCCGCCCTACTACGCCATCGAACTCTCGCCCTCGATGCTGAACACCCAGGGCGGGCCGCGGCGCAACGAGCGCGGGCAGATCGTGCGGCCGGACGACACGCCCATCGCGCGGCTCTACAGCGCGGGCGAACTCGGCTCCATCTACAGCTACCTGTATCAGGGCACGGGCAACATCGGCGAATGTTTTGCGTTCGGCCGCATCTGCGCGCGCAACGCGGTCGCCGAAGCACCCTGGAGCGAATAATGGCGGCGCACTCTGCACAGTTGTTCTTTTACGAACGATAGCGCTCTGCGCTTTGCAACAGAAACTCGTCTGCCGTCTCGACGCGAAAGGAAGATATGGCAACACGCACCGGTCCACTGACGAATCTGCGCATCCTCGACCTCGGCACGATTTTCGCCGGGCCGATGATAGGCGCGCACCTGGGCGATCTGGGCGCGGAGGTGATCAAGATAGAGCCGCCGCGCGGCGATGACGTGCGCCGTCTGGGCAAGGTCAAAGACGGCGTCGCAATGTGGTGGAAAGTCGTATCGCGCAACAAGCAATTGGTGGCGATCGATCTTACCAAACCCGAAGGCGCGCAGATTCTCGCGCGCCTCGCGCGCGACGTCGACATCGTGGTCGAAAACTACCGGCCCGGAAAGATGGAAGCCTGGGGGCTGGACTATACGAAGCTTTCGGCCGACAACCCGGGTTTGATCCTGTTGCACATCAGCGGTTATGGCCGCAGCGGTCCCTATCGGGATTACCCCGGCTTCGGCACTCTGGCAGAAGCCTTCAGCGGCTTCGTCTACACCAACGGCGACCCAGCCGGTCCGCCCACGCTTCCCGCGTTCCCGATCGCCGATTGCGTCACCGCCCTCATAGGCTGCTACACGGTGCTGGCCGCGGTGAACGAGCGCGCCAGCTCCGGCCGCGGGCAGGAAATCGAACTCAATCTGTACGAATCCTTGTTGTCGCTGATGGGAAACATGGTCGTCAACTACGACCAGAGCGGCGAAATCATGCAGCGGCGGGGCAATCACTCCAAGGTCAGCGTTCCGCGAAATGCCTATCCCACCGCCGATGCGCGCTGGGTCGTGGTGTCCTCGACGACGGACGCCACGGCGCGGCGCCTGTTTCGCGCGATCGGGCGCGACGACCTCGCGGATGATCCGGCGCTCGCGACCAATATGCTGCGCGCCTTGCGCGCCGAGGAGATCGACGCCATCGTCGCCGCCTGGATGCTGGGGCGCACGCAGGAAGAGGCGCTTGGAATTCTGCACGAGTGCGACGTCGCGGCCGGACCGATCAACGACATCGAACAGTTTTTCCAGGATCCTCACGTGATCGAGCGCGAGAGCATCGCGACGCTGGACGACCCGGATCTGGGCAAACTGCGCATCCCCGGGATCGCGCCCCGTTTCTACCGCACCCCCGGTAAAATCCAGTTTGCCGGACGCAAGGAGATAGGCGCGGATACGCGCAGCGTTCTGCATGACTGCGGCTACGAGGACGCGGAGATAGACAGGCTGGCGCAGCAAGGTATCATCAAGGCGCCCTGAGCTTTTTTACCCGACAATTTCTACATGACGACTGGAGGATACTTTGACATCGAAAACGAACGACATCGAACTCAAGCTGGCTTCCGGCCGCAGCGTGCGCGCCGCGCTGGCACGGCCCGCCGCCGCCAAAGCGCCCGGTCTGCTGCTGATTCATGAATGGTGGGGTCTGAACGACGAAATGCGCAAGGTCGCCGAGCGCATGGCGGACAAGGGCTTTCTCGCGCTGTCGGTCGATCTGTTCGAGGGGCAGGTGGCGAGCGAGCCGGACCATGCGCGCGCCTTGATGACCGGACTGGATGCGGCCAAGGCGACCGAGACCATGACCGGATGGGCCGCATGGATGCGCGGCAACGCCGGATGCACGGGCAAGGTCGGGGCGCTCGGTTTTTGCATGGGCGGCGGCTGGGCGCTCAATACGGCGCTGGCCGCGCCGCTCGAGGCGGCGGTGATTTTCTATGGCAACTGCAAGAAGTCCGCAGCCGAGCTTGCGCCGCTCAAAGGACCGGTGCAGGGACATTTCGGACGCCTGGATCAGGGCATACCGGTGGCGATGGCGGAGGGGTTCCGCGAGGCGCTGCAGAGCGCCGGCAAACCCGGAGAAATCCACATCTACGAAGCGAACCACGCTTTTGCCCGGGTGGGTGGACCCAATTACCATCAGCAGAGCGCGGACCTGGCGTGGCAGCGGACGTTCGAGTTCCTGCAGAAGAACCTGAGCTGAGTCGACCTAGGATTCCCGCCTGGCGGCTCGCGACGATTGCATCGCGCGGCTCCGGGCGGACCCGGCTGGCGTTGCGGACTCAGTCGTCCGCGACGGTGTTTCTCAGCACGCCGACTTTGTCCACTTCGATTTCGACCACGTCGCCCGCCTTCATCCACACCGGCGGATCGCGCCGCGCGCCCACTCCGCCCGGCGTGCCGCTGACGATCACGTCGCCCGGCGCCAGCGGTATCCAGGTGGAGAGGTGCGATATCAGGCGCGGGATCGAATGGATCAGGAATTCGGTGGTGCTGCGCTGCATCTCGGTGCCGTTCAGGCGCGTGACCAGCGTCAGCGTGCTGCCTGGCGCGATTTCATCGGCCGTCACCATCCACGGACCGAAGGCGCCGGTCGAGGCGAAGTTCTTGCCCGCGGTCCACTGGGTGGTGGCGTGCTGCCAGTCGCGCACCGAACCGTCATTGTAGCAACTGTAGCCCGCGACATAATCCCAAGCGTCGTTCTCCGCTATGCGGCGGCCGTTTTTCCCGATGATCAGGGCGATTTCGCCTTCGTAGTCGAATTTCGTCGATTCACGCGGCCGCAGCATCGGCTGCCCGTGCCCGACCTGCGATTCCGGGAAACGCACGAACACCGCGGGCGCCTCGGTTTTCGCGTGCTTGCCTTCCTTCCTGTGGTCGTCGTAATTGAGGCCGATGCAGAAGATCTTGCCCGGGTTGGGGATCACCGGCAGCAGCTTTACTTCAGCCAACTTCAGGTCGGGCGCCTGGCCCGCTGCGGAGTTTCCCGCCGCTTCCAGTCCGTCGCATGCCAGCAGCGAGCGGATGTCGGGATAGCGCGCGCCGATGCGGCGCGAGAGGTCGACTATGCCCTCTGCGTTGACGCTGCCATAGCAGGCCTCATTGTCATGCATGTAACTTGCGAGTTTCATCGCGTGGCTCCGTTAGATTCGTTTTCTTGCTTTGGGATCGGCTGTCTTGCCGTGCCGGGACCGTGGAATATAGTCTATTCGCGCTATCCTGCGAACTCCCGTTTCAACAGGCAGCATTTTTTGTATTTCTTGCCGCTGCCGCACGGGCAGGGGTCGTTGCGCCTGGCCAGCGGGGCGGTGGCGGCATCCGCTGACTGTAGCGAGCGCATGAAGACCTCGGTCGAATCGCCGGCGCGCTGGTGCCAGGCGAGTTTCTGCAGCGTCGGCCGGCTGTGGCGGTAGAACTGCTTCAGTCCCGGACATAGATAGTTCAGACCGGCCTCGCCCTCCGGCGTTTTGATCAGGCGGTCTTTGGGACATCCGCCGTTGCACAGGTCCAGGACATCGCACTGCCGGCAATAGCACGGCAGGCGCTCCTGCTTGTCGCGCCCGAATTGCAGCAGTGCCGGATGTTCAAGCAGTTGTCCCAGCGGCGTATCGCGGATATTCCCCAGGCGATGCCCAGCGTCGACGAAGTGGTCGCAAGCATAAACATCGCCGTTGTGTTCGAGCACGACGATATTGCCGCAAATCTGCCCCGAGATTCACAGCGCGTGGTCCATTCCCAGGAACGGTCGGGTCCCCTCGGCGGAACTCTGGACATTCCCGC
>CAYNVY010000019.1:0-33996 GCA_964400745.1 uncultured Enterobacteriaceae bacterium
GCCTGGTTCGCCTGCGCCGCGCTCGCCGCCGCCGCGGGGCCTGTAGCGCCTGCGGGGCCGGTGGCGGGTACTGCTGCTGCCGTGACCGGTGCAGTCGCGTTCCCCGGCGGCTGATTGGAAAGCGCGCCGGGCACGCCCGAGGCCGCCGCGGCGCCGCCTGCGCCGCCGCCCGATTCGCTCAGCTGCTGGCTGCGCATCGCGCTCGGCGTGGCCTGATTCGGGGTGTAGGTCTCGGCCACGTTCTCGCTCTGCGTGAAGTCCATGTCCGCGGTCACCTGCGCCAGCACGTTGCCCAGGCCCGATATCGGCGT
Source organism: uncultured Enterobacteriaceae bacterium (assembly GCA_964400745.1). Taxonomy (GTDB): domain Bacteria; phylum Pseudomonadota; class Gammaproteobacteria; order Burkholderiales; family SG8-39; genus 2-12-FULL-64-23. Next base: position 312 of record CAYNVY010000019.1, read on the forward strand.
GATGATGGACTCGATGCGCTTGACGAAGCTTTGCTCGACTTCGTGCATATACTTCAGCTGGCCGGGCGCGAGGCCGAGTTCGGTTCCGGCCTTGGTGGTGAGCAGATTGCCGCCCTGATCGATGATGTTCACGTTCTTCACCGGCAGGTCGGGAATGCTGGAGGACACCAGATGCACGATGGCGCTGACCTGGGTCGCGTCCAGGGTGCGGCCCGGGTGCAGGTTGAGCATCACCGACGCGCTCGGCTTTTGCTGCTCGCGCACGAACACGGACGGTTTGGAAATCGCGAGGTGCACGCGCGCGGTCTGCACTGAAGACAGCGCCTGAATCGATCGCGCCAGCTCGCCCTCCAGGGCGCGCTGGTAATTGACCTGCTCCTGAAACTGGCTGGTGCCGAGCTTCTGCGTTTCCATCAGTTCGAAACCCACCAGCCCGCCCTTGGGCAGCCCCTGGCCGGCCAAGCGTAGGCGCATTTCGTGCACCTGGGCCGCCGGAACCAGCAAGGCGCCGCCGCCTTCGGCGAATTTGTACGGCACGTTCATCTGCTGCAGCGAACTGATGATCGCGCCGCCGTCGCGATCCGACAGATTGGTGTACAGCACCCGGTAATCGGAACTCTGCCCCCACATCCAGGCGGCGGCGACCAGCGCCATGATGGCCGCCACGCCTATCATCAGGCCGAAAGTCTGGGGATTCAGCACCTGACCGAGCAGGGGCAGGCGCGCGACGCCGGATTGAGAAGACCCTACAGCCATGACCGCTTGCTCCTGCCGCCTCTTGCGTTGTCGTCCGACCCGGTTGGGATATTCATTTTGATTGCGCCTGCCTGTTTTGCACTGGTGCGGGATGTGTAGCGATTATGGACAAGGCGGCGCAAGACAAAGGCGCAAGAAGAGGGCGTTTCCTGCCCTTTTTCGCAGGCCGCGCGCTAATCGGCCGGTGCTAGTCTGTGATCCGTGGCAGAAGGGCCTGCGCGCGCATTGCAGGCAGGGTCGAGAGGAAACCGAAAAAATGAATCAAATCAGTTCAATGGATCCGAAGCAGTTGGAGCACGCGTTTCAGGTATTCAACCTCGCGTCCTCCGAACTGTGCACGGCCTACGACGAACTTCGGCTGCAGGCGCAAGCCCTGTCCGAGGAATTGGCGCTGGCCAACGGCGAACTGCGGCGCCAGCTCGCCGAAAAAGCCGCGCTGTCGCAGCGTTTCGCGGTGCTGATCGAAGCCTTGCCCGGGGGCATGGTGATGCTGAGCGAGGCCGGCGACGTGGTTGAGGCCAATCCGACCGCCGAGCGCATGCTGGGCCAACCGCTGCTGGGATTGTCCTGGGAGCGCACGCTGCGCGAACGCCTGCTGCAGACCGAAGTCGCGAGCGAGTGGATGCGCAAACCCGCCCCGGGGGAGGGCGCGCTGCGTCTGTCCGTCTCCAGCCGGGCATTGCCGCCGGGCGCGGGGAAGGTGCTCTTGCTGCAGGACGTAACCCAGGCGCATGCGCAGCGCGAAACGGCCGAGCGCAGCCAGCGGCTGGCCGCGATGGGCGAGATGGCGGCGCGGCTCGCACATCGCCTGCGCACGCCGCTTGCGACCGCGCTGCTGTATGCGGCGCAACTGGGGCAGGCGGCGCTGGCCGCGCCCGAGCGCGAGCGTTTCGCCAGCAAGACCGTGGATCGCCTGCGCCATCTCGAGCGCCTGATCGAGGACATGCTGCTGTTCGTGCGCGGGGCGAAGATCGGCGCGGTGCCGGTGCCGCTGTCGGAGCTGCTGCGCGAAGCGCTGCAGACGATAGAGCCGCACGCGCGCGCGTGCGGGCTGGAAATCGAATTCGGCGACGAATGCGGCGAGCGCGTCATGCGCGGCGATCGCCAGGCGCTGGTGAGCGCGCTGCTGAGCTTGCTGGAAAACGCGGTGCAGGCGTGCAAGCCGGGCGGGCGCATACGCTTCGTGGCGGCGATCACGGGCGCGCAGACGGTGATACGCGTGGCCGACAGCGGAGCCGGCATTTCGCCCGAGGCGCAGGCGCGGCTGTTCGAGCCCTTCTTTACCACGCGCAGCGGCGGCACCGGCCTGGGCCTGGCCATCGTGCGCGCCGTGGCCGAAGCGCACGGCGGCAAGGTCGCCGCGAGTTCGGTGCCGGGCGCGGGCAGCGAGTTCGTATTGTGGTTGCCGCTCGCAGGCGGGCTGCAGCCGCAGCAGCGGCCGGCATTATCTCCTGAACCTTCTCCCGAACAAGTCTGCAATCCTAAACAAGTTTGCAATCCTATTGTGTCTCAGAAAAGAGCCGAGCATGAACATGCTGCCCTTGCTGATCGTTGAAGACGACCACGACCTGCGCGACGCGCTGTGCGTCACGCTGGAGCTCGCGGGCTATCTGGTGACCCCTGCCGCGGACGGCAGCGAGGCGCTGGCGGTGATGCAGCGCCACCCGGTCGGCCTGGTGGTGAGCGACATACAGATGCAACCGATGGACGGACTGGGGCTGCTGCGCGAAATCAAGCAGACCTACCCCGGGGTGCCCGTGGTGCTGATGACCGCCTACGGCGATATCGAAAGCGCGGTCGCCGCGATGCGCGCGGGCGCGACCGACTATCTGGCCAAACCGTTCGAACCGGCAAGCCTGCTGCAGTTGGTGGAGCGCTATCGCCGGCGCGACGTCGCCCCCGACGACGCGGGCGTCATCGCGGCGGATTCGAAGAGCGTGGCGCTGCTCGCCATGGCGCAGCGCGTGGCGGCTGCGGCGACCACCGTGCTGCTCACCGGCGAGAGCGGCTGCGGCAAGGAAGTGCTGGCACGCTATATCCACCGCCACTCCGCGCGCGCCGAGCGGCCTTTCGTCGCAATCAATTGCGCGGCGATCCCGGACAACCTGCTCGAGGCCACGCTGTTCGGCCACGAGCGCGGATCGTTTACCGGCGCGAACCAGGCGCAGGCCGGCAAATTCGAGCAGGCACAGGGGGGAACGCTGCTGCTCGACGAAATCGCCGAAATGCCGCTGCCGCTGCAGGCCAAGCTGCTGCGCGTCCTGCAGGAGCGCGAAGTGGAGCGCGTCGGCGGCAAGAAGGCGATCGCGCTCGATATTCGCGTCATCGCCACCACCAACCGCGATCTGCGCGCCTGCGTCGCCGCTGGCACGTTTCGTGCTGATCTTTTCTATCGGCTGAACGTCATTCCGCTGCATATCGCGCCGCTGCGCGAACGCGCGGCCGACATCGTGCCCCTGGCGCGCGGTTTCGTCGCGCGCCATGCGAAAGCGCAGGGGCGGGCGCTGGCGCGCCTGAGCGCGGCGGCGGAGCACAGGCTGCTGACCCACGCCTGGGCCGGCAATGTGCGGGAACTGGAAAACGTGTTGCAGCGGGCGGTGATCCTCAGCCCGGACGATCTGATCGAGGCCGGCCAACTGGATCTGGCCGAGGCCGAGGCCGAGGCGCCGAGCGTGGCTGCGCCGGCGCCGGCACCGGTCAGGTCCGCAGCGCAGGCTTGGGCCGCCGGCGCATCCGCATCGCATGCGGATGCCGCGGCACCGGGCGCGGCGATGGACATAAAGGCGCTGGAGCGCGCGCATATTTTGGAGACGCTGCTTTCCGTGGACGGTTCGCGCAAGCTGGCGGTGCAGCGACTCGGGATCAGCGAGCGCACCTTGCGCTACAAGCTGCAGCAGTATCGTCTCGAGGGCGAGCTGCATTAGAATTTTGTAGCAACGCGGGGGGGATTTCCCTCGCGCATCCCCGATTCGGGCCGCGGCGAATTGCGTTTTCCCGCGGGTTCGAAAAGGAATTGGAGACAGTATGGACATCAGTTCAATCGACAACCTGCTCGGCCAGATGCGCGCAGCCTCGGCTGCCGCGACCGGACAGAGCGCGAACGTGAACGCGAAGGCCGCCAGTGCGTTGAAAACGGACTTCGCCGAGGTGTTGAAGAACTCCATCGAAAGCGTCAACACTGCCCAGGTCAACGCCGCGAATCTGGCGCGCGATTTCGAACTCGGCAAGCCCAACACCAACCTCAACGACGTGATGATTTCGCTGCAGAAGGCGAACCTGTCGTTCCAGGAGATGGTGCAGGTGCGAAACAAGCTCGTTTCGGCCTATCGCGACGTCATGAACATGTCGATATAAGGCGGTCCCGGCCATGACGGTAATCACGGTATTCAATCAGAAAGGCGGGGTGGGCAAGACCACGACCTGCGTCAATCTGACGGCGGCGCTGGCGCGCATGCAGCGCAAGCCGGTCGCGATCGACCTCGACGCGCAGTCGCACCTGACGCTTTCGCTCGGCCTTGCCGGCATTCAGAGCAAGAACAGCATCGCGGGCTTCTTCAAGGACGACCTGCCGCTCGCCGGGCTGATCACGACCGCGCGGGGCGGACTGCAGGTGATTCCGTCGCACCTCGAACTCGCCAAGATCGACGCGATGTTCGGCAACAACAAGAGCATCGCGGGCAAGCTGCGCGCGGGTGTGCGTGAAAGCTTTCCCATGAACGGGACGCCGATTCTGATCGACTGCTGCCCGACGATGGGCGTGCTGACGCTGAACGCCGTGCTGGCCGCCGACCGCATACTGATTCCGGTATCGGCGGATTTTCTTTCGCTGCAGGGCGTGCACCGGCTCGATGCCGCGCTCGGCGCCCTGGAAAAAACCCTGAAGCGCAGCTTTCCGCGCAAAGTGGTGGTGACGCGTTTCGACAGCCGCAGAAAGCTGTCATACGAGATCTACGACAAACTGGGGCAGCACGTCGGCGACATCCTGTGCAGCACCTGCATCACGGAGAACGTCAGTCTGGCCGAGAGTCCCGCGCGCGGCATGGATATTTTCGCCTATGCCCCGAACAGCCAGGGCGCCAAGGACTATCAGTTGCTCGCGGAGGAACTGTCGGACCAGGGATTTTTCGACTGAGAGGCGGACTTCCTTAGTGCAAGTTCCGCCATTGCGGGCGCAGCGAGGAACGAGCGCGTCTTACCTGCCGCCCGCGCGCTTCCTGCGCTCGCGCTCCATCGCGTTGATGTAGCGCTGGATATTGGCCCGGACGCGCTCGGGCATGTTGACGAATTCGCAGCCCGCGTGCAGGTGTTTGCTGCCGTTCTTGTGCGTGACTTCGTAGGTGCTCTTGATCAGCAGGTCGGCCGTGACCGCGCCGGCGTCGGGCAACTGAATCTGGCAGCCGCGAAAACACATGCCGCCCTCGACGCTCGCCGGCGCGTTGAACCCGACCAGCGCGACACCGCCGCAGCTGATGTCGGCCACGACGGCCTCGGTGGGCGCATTGACGCCCTTGCCCTGCGGCGGGATCGCGCATTTCAGCGGCTGCACGAGCGGCGTGACGATACGGAAAAACTCGCGCCGCTGCAGCCGCAGCAAGGCGTCCGGCAGCGCAATGGCGAAGGCCGGACGATTGTCGAAGCGCGCCTGGCGCAGCGACTCCGCCGAAAACTGAATCTTGATGCGCTCGTGCGCCGCGACAAAGGTGATGCCTTTCGCTTTCAGCGCGCGCAGGTTGGTGGCGGCGTCGGCGCCGTAATCGAGGACGACCTCGCCCGCGTCGGCGTCGACGCGGACGATGCTGGTCAGGATGAAATCGTTGCCCGCGCCGAAGTAGGCCGTCACCAGGCTGCCGGCCTTTTGCAGCGCGCCCAGGACCGAGGCGATCTCCAGGCGCGAATAGACCTTGTACTTTTCCTCGTCGGCGGTGCTGGAGGCTACGGCTTGCAGGGATGGTTCAGACACGGAAGGCATCGCAATTTTGCAGTGGATTCAAGTGTGAATTCTATAGCAATCCAGGCCTGGTCCCAAGCGTCGTCGTGCAGCGGCGCTGTCGTGCGCTGTCACGCAGCCGCACGGTCGTGCCACTGCAGCAGCAGGGTGCGTAGCGCAGCGGGCGCGCGTCAGGGCAGGGGCGCATGGGACGGCGGTTGCGCACCGGGCGCTGGCTTCCCCGCGGGCAGCAGGTCTCTTTGTTCCAGGCGGTAGACCCAGGCCAGCAACTCCGCCACGGCGCGATAGAGCTCGGGCGGGATGCGCTGGTCCAGATCGACCTGCATCAGCAGCGCCACCATGTCTTTCGATTCGTGCACGAACACGCCGTGCTCGCGCGCGCGCTCGATGATGGCCTGCGCCACCAAGCCGCGGCCCTTGGCCACGACCTTCGGCGCGGCGCCGTCCCGCGCGTAGGCGATGGCGACGGCCGCGTGCCGCGGCTGGATACCTGCATCGGCCGGCGCCGCCGGGCCGGCCGCCGTGACGGGCGCGTCAGGCTGGGCCATGGCGCGAAACCGCGATGTCTGCCGCTTCGATGCCGGCATCGGCGAGGGCGGCGCGCAAGGATGCCCGATTGTCCTGCAGCACGCCGGCGCTGGCCGCATTGGCCGCGTCCAGGCGCACGCTCACGCCCGAAGCGTCGAATGTCAGCGTCGCGTCGAGCCCGCCCAGCCTGGGCAAGTCCAGGTGCAGCCGCGTCTGAAAGCGCTGCATCGCCTCGTTCTCGCCGGACTGGTCTCGGGCGCTCGCGTTCTGCGCGTCCTCGTCGATTTCCCAGCGCATCCACTGGTCGGGCCATACCTGGAGTTGGAACACCAGCCTGCCCGTCTCCAGCGCAGCGAGTTGCTGCTGCACCAGCGCCTGCACCTGCTGCGGCATCGCCTGGTCGGCGCGCAAAGCCGACTGCGTCAATCCGAGGTCGTTCGCGGTCGCGGTTGCGGCCGGTGAACCGCTCGCCGACGGCGGCAAAGCCGTTTGTTGTGGCTGCGCCTGCTGTTGCGGCGCCGAAGCCAGGCGCGCCTGCGGCTCGTGCAGCAACACGGCGAGCTCGCGCTTGCCCGCGATCCATTCGGCCTGGTGCGCTTCGTAGAAGAGGCCGCTCTGGGTCAGGGTGGTCTGCAGCTTGGAGGAGAGCGCCGCACCGTCTTCGGGCGCCGCGGCGAGCAAGGGCGGCGCGTTGACGGGGGTTGCAGGCATGGCCGCTTCCCCGGGGCGCGGCAGCACGCTGGCAACCAGGCGGCCTGCGCTGGACACCACCGAGGCGGTCACGGAGGGCGGCGGCTCGCTCAAGGCGAAGGTGAGCCGCGGCTCGCGCGCGACGAACACCAGCTTGAAGGTGTCGCCGGGGGCGAAATATTTCGGCAGCGCCATGCTCATTGGCTGTCCCGCCACCGTCACCCGGGAATTGCCGTCGGGCAGCACCGCATCCACGCGCGCGCTCAGCACCTGCCCCTGCATCACCTGCGGCAGCAGGGCGCTCGTATCCAACCGGCCGGCCAGGGGCGTACCCGGCCTGCCGGCCTGTACGCCGACCAGCGCGGCGACTGGGATACTGGGCGGACTCATGGACTTCTATTTGCTCCGTTGGTGGCGATGCCTGCTGCGATCTGCGCGCGTGCGACTGCAAATTGTGCGCCGCGCGCGAGCGCTTGGCCAGCGGGCGCAGGCGCAGAAGCAGCTACCTACATTACGGCAAGACGCCGCGATACTGAATCAGTATGCGCCGTGAAAAGGCGGGCGAAGGGGAATCTGAATATTGCGCGGACGGCTAGAGGCTCGCCGCTTCGGTGCCTGCGGGCCTGGCTTCAGGCCTGGCTGCCGCTGTCGTAGGCACGCAGCAGTTTGCTTTCCTGGCGTGCGCTGCCGAGAAACACCTGCAGTTGCTCCATCCAGGGCTCGGTGTAGCGCCGAACCTGGGCGTCGTCGGCCAATACCTTGCGGATGAGCTCGTATTTGCGCTGAATGTAGCCGCGATCCGGGCGTGGCGCGCTTGCATTGCTGGTGTCGTCGCGGCGCAGCGTGTCGACCAGTGCGCGGCAGTCCCGCTCCAACTCGATCAGCCTATCCCAGTCGCTGGCTTTCGCCGCTTCGACCATTTCGCCTGATTTGACCGAAACCCGAGTGTAGGTCTCGAGGATGTGCTGGTAGTGCGCCATGGTAGCCATGCTGTTTCCGCTTTGAACCCGCTAAATATTGCAACAGTATGGAAAAGAAGGGTTTTATCCTGCCTGCACAACCCGCTAGTCCCCGTCGGCACGACTCTACTTACAATTCCGCGTGTCCGCTCTATGCATAATATCGGCCGGCGGCGGCGGAACTTTAGCGCTTTATTTGAGCCCGGATTGATTCGAACTTGCGCTGGACGATACCGGCGATCCGCCGGCCCTGCCGGGTTTTCCGATCGAATTTGCACACTGAGGTTGTTGTAGATACAATAACCTGATGCGAATCACGTTTGATCCAGGCAAACGAGAGAGGACGCTCATCGAACGTGGACTGGACTTCGCCGACGCCGTGCAAGTCTTTGCCGGCGTCACAGCAGAGATCGAAGATACTCGAAGTGACTATGGTGAAACACGGATCATCTGCTATGGCCGCTTGGAAGGCCGTATGGTTGTCGTGGGCTACACGCCGCGTGGCGCGGGTCGCCACATTTTCAGCATGAGGAAGGCTAATGAGCGCGAACAAATCCGCATCGCACCGCTCCTTGAAATCTGATCTGGCTCGCGTAGACGCTCATGCCGTAGTACCGCAAGAGTATGAAGAGCTTCCGGAATTGACCGAGGAAATGTTGGCTCGCGCGAAGGTGAGCAAGGGAGGAAGACCGGTATCGCCCAACCCACGCAAGTTGATCTCGCTACGTCTGCCAGTCGACGTCATCGAACGCTGGAAAGCGACAGGGGCGGGATGGCAAACGCGCATGGCCGAACGCCTGAGCAAGATTCGGTGAAGGATTCCTGTCAAGCAACACCGGCAATCTGATCCGGCAAAGCAAGACCCGCGCAAAACCGGACTGGGCGGGGGGTGATCTTCGTCCAAGATTCAAGCGCACATCCGCCTGCCAGCCCAGCGCAATTGCCAATTTCAGCAATTGAGTAGGTCGTAGCACAAGCAAGCGCTTGAGTCTGGATATTTAAATCTTTGGAAATCCGGCGCGCGCCACACGCACGCAGCGCGCTAGAGCGCGCAACCGCCGTTGCAGGTGCGCTGCAGACGCAAATCATGGCGCGTGCCGCCGAGGTAGGCCTGCAGCCGGGTCATCCAGGGTTGGGTGTGGCGTCGAATCTCGGCGTCGTCGGCGAGGACCTTGCGCATGAGCGCGACTTTGCGCTTCGCGTAGGCGGCATCCGGACGGGGCCGGTCGGCGCCGACATGGACGGCGCGCAGCGCGCCGACCAGTGCGCTGCAGTCTTTTTCCAGCACAGCCAGCCTGTCCCAATCGCCCTGCTGCGCCGCTACCACCATCTGCCCGGATTTCACCGACATCGCGTCGTAGGTTTCGAGAATGCTTGCGTAAGCGACCATGCGCTAGCGGACTCCGTAGGCGGCCGCGAGGCGGCGCGATTGCGATGAAGGCGCTGCAGCGCCGGCGCTGCCGGACGGCGCGGCCGGGCCGGGAGTCGCGGCAGCGATCGCCGGCGGAGCAGTCGAACTCACAGGAACGCTTTCTGTCTGCGTCCGGGCGGCGGCGCCGTAGGCCTGCGCCACGGCGGCTGCAGGGCGGTGGGATTGCACCGGGGCTGCGGTGTCCTTGGCTGGAGCCGGTTCGACGGCCGCGCGATTGGACTGAAGCGGGGCAGCGTTTGCACCGTACATAGGCGTCGAGAGCGTGGCCGGCCCTGCGCTCTCTTTTCTCGGCGCTGCGCGAGCGGCCGGGACGTTCTTTGCCACCGGCGCCTTTGCCGGTTTCGCGCCGGCGATCGAACCCCATGCATCGCCCAGTTCATGCAGCAGCTTCGCCACTTCATCCAAGGCGGCACGGTCGTTCTTCAGATTGGCAAAAACCAGACGCTGCACCATATACACGTACAGGTCGGAAAGATTCTTCGCCATTTCGCCGCCGACGTTCAGGTCCAGGCTCGCCTTGAGTCCGCCGTCGATGATGGAGATCGCTTTCGATATAGCCCCGCCCTTGGCGGCGATTTCATTCCGATCGAGATGCCCTTTGGCCTCCGCGACCGCGGCGCGCGCGCCGTTGAACAGCATGAGCACCAACTGATGCGGGGCCGCTGTCTCTGCGATGGATTCGACGCCGACGTTGTGGTAAGCGCTCGATCCCGTGCCTGAATTCGCGGAAAACATATGCTTATCCTTTACTGTTGAGATTCTGCAGCGCGCTCAACTGCTGGGTCAGGAAAGAACTGGTCTGATTCATGCTGCTGATCAAAGTGTCCAGACCCGAAAACTGCCTTTGGTAGCGCTGCTCCACCGCGTCGATACGCCTTTGCAATTGCGCGCGGCGCGTGCCGATGTCGGTAATGGAACGATTGATGCCGGCGGTCTGGCTGGAGATCGGCCCCGCGGTGCCCAGCAGACTGTCGGCTGCGGTTCTCAACGCGGTGCCGATCGCGGCAGTAAGCTTGGAGACATCCGTTACATTGGCCGTCAACGCGGCACCAAGCTTGGTCGCATCGAGTTTGAGCGATCCGTCCTTTTGAAAGCTGATTCCGAGTTGGGACAGTGTGGTGTAGCTGCCTCCTGTCTGCTGCGAACTCGCCAGAATGGTGCGCACCTGGCGCTGCAGATTGAGCACGGCGCCTTCGCCCTGCATCACAGCGCCTTTCGCCGTGGCGTTGGCGATGCTGGTATTGGTATTGTTGTAGGCCGTTACCAATGCGCCGAGCGCCGAATTGAGACTGCTGCCGGTGCGTTGAACCGAAACCGTCACGGCGCTGATGCCTGCCTTGTTCGCCAGATTGAGTGTCACCCCGGGAATCGCGTCGGTGACGATATTGGTGCTCGACGTGATGGCGATGCCGTCTACCGTGAACTGCGCGTTTTGCGCCGTCTGCGTTTCGGTGAAGGTCTGCGTTGCCGTGCCCGGGTCGTAGGCCAGCAGCGCGTCGATCGCAGCGTCGCCGCTGACAGACAATTTCATGCTCCTCGATTCGCCGGTCTCGTTCGAACTCAAGGCGAGGCGGTAGGGCGTGCCGCTGCCGTCGTTGATGATGCTCGCGCTGATCCCCGCGTTGGCCGCGTTGATCGCGTCGCGTATGCCGGCGAGGGTGTTGTTGCTGCCGTCTATGGTCAGGCTCACCGCGGTCTTTTCCGGATCGGCGCTAAAGCCGGCGCTCGAATACTGACCGCCGACCGGGTCCTCGTCGATGCTGCCCAGGGTAATCGTCAGGGTGGTGCTGGCCCCGGTGCCTATGGCCGCGGTGGTGCTTGTCCTGCCCGGCGCGACAAGCTTTTGCCCCTGCGCCAATTTCGACCCGTCCACGCTCACCGAATAGTTGCCGGCGACCGCGCTGCTCGCAGCCGTCGCGGTCAGTATGGTGCTGTCGCTGACCGACGCCGAATAGGTGGCGGCACTGGCCGTGGCAAGTGTCTGGGCTGCAGTCTGCAGCGAGGACAGGCTGCCCTTGATCGTGCCCAGGCTGGAGAGCTTGGCCTGGAAATTCGCTTCCTGCGTCGCCAGCAGCGTGAGCGGCTTTTGCTCCATCTCCATCAGCTGCGAGATGAGTCCCTTGACGTCCAGGCCCGAGCCGACCCCGGCCGCGGTCAGGGTTCCCGTGGTGCTTACACCGGATAAGCTGGTTACAGCCATGACTGTGCCACCTCTTTGACAGACGTCCCCAGCTTAATATCGGCCGCGCCTGTTCAAAGCTTGAATTACAGGCAGGAAAAGGACGTTCTCAGGCGCTTCTGCCGACTTCTTCCGGGCTGCGCTGCAGGCAGCGGGCCGATGTGCATCCGATTGATGTGGCGGAGTTCATGTCCGCTGCGGCGGCGCTCCCCGATGGCTTCGGCACTGCATCGGGGAAGCCGTTCCTAAACAAAAAAATCCCCCATGAACCGTGCAGGCCCATGGGGGGGTGTGAGATCCAAGCGCCGGCCAGGAAAACCGGCGCCAAATAATCAGACCTTGTGCTGAATCAGCAAGCCGCTCATCTGATCCAGAGACTCGGAAATGGCGATCATTTCCTCGGACGGGATCTGGCGAATGAGCTGCTTGGTCTGTGAGTCGACGATACGCACCACGACCCTGCTCGATTCGTCATCGACCATGAATTGTATGTTCGACGACGAGGATTGCAGGAAGTCGTTGATCTGACGCGCGATCTGTTTGATCGCATCGTTGCTCGACGGTGCCTGTGCCGGTGCCGCAGCCTGTATCTGCATTGGCGTCGGCTTCTGCGCCGGTGTTGCTGGCGGTGCCGCCGTTTCCCTGGGTCCGTTCGCTCCGGAAGCGGGAGCGGTCAGCCCAGCGGTCGATCCGGCCGCTGGTAGTATGGCTTTACCGAGCTGGATGTTCATTTTTCAGTTCCTTCATTCAGGCGAACAATCCCCGTCCGTAGTGTTTTCGAGCGGGGATTATCCTATCACGCCTGTTACTTGAGCAGCGACAACACCAGGTTCGGCAGCGCGTTGGCTTGCGCCAGCATCGCCACACCCGCTTGTTGCAGGATCTGGTTGCGGGTCAGGCTGGCCGTTTCCGCGGCAAAGTCAGTGTCGAGGATCCGGCTGCGGGCAGCGGTCAGGTTCTCGGTGGTGGTCGTGAGGCTGTTGATCACCGATTCGAACCGGTTCTGGATCGAACCGAGGTTTGCACGCGAGTTGTTGACCGTGGTCAGCGCGTTGTCCACCACTTCGAGCAGGGTGTTGGCGGCGCTTGCTGTCAGCACGTTGGTCGCGGTGTAGGTGATGGTGCTCTCCGTCGCCGACCCGGCCGTCAGACCGGCTTTGTTCGGTGCCGTGCCGCCGACCGTGGTTGCGATGCTCGAATTGAGCGCTACCGAGCCACGGTAGACGGTGCTTGCCGCCCCCAGGCCTTGCGTGGCGGCAAGGGTGCCGCTTTCGGCCAGGGTGAAGTTGCTGCCGTCCGCCTTGGTAACGCTCAGGTTGCCGCCGCTGAAGCTGGCGGTGAAGCCGGAGATTGCGCTGATCGCCGTGGCGACTTCCGCCCCGGAGACCGTGCCGTCGACTGACGCCGTCGTCAGGCTGACTGCAGCACCATCCAGGGTCAGAGCGTAGTCCGCCGCAGCCACCGTCGCCGGTGTGCCGCTGGTCGAGGTCACCGTGCCGCCCGGCATGCCGACAAACGCGCCGGCGGTGCCTGAGAAGTTGCTGCTGATGGCGATGGTGGAGTCCGTTCCGTCGGTCTTGCTCAGAACCAGATTGTTGGTAGCGAAGCCGCCGGCCTTGGTGTATCCGGTATTGAGCGTCAGGAAGGTGGTCAAGGCGGTGTCCAGTTCGGCAGCCGTGACCGTTGCGCCTATCGAAGCAGCTTCGGTATAGAGTTGGATCCCATCGATCGTCATGGTGAACGCGGTATCGGTCGTGGCGGAACCCGGGTTGACGACTGCCGGCGTGCCGTTGGTCGAGCTCAGCGTACCGGCGATCGCACCCGCCGTGCCACCGGTAAAGTTGCTGCTGATCACCAGGGCCGAGTCGGTGCCGTCGAGCTTGCTGATTACGAGGTCGGCGCCGGCGAAAGATCCGGTCTTGGTGTACAGGCCCGATCCCGCGCCAGCCAGGTACGTGTTCAATCCGGTGTCCAGTTCGGCCGCCGTGACCGTGCCGCCCACCGCAGCGGCTTCAGTGTAGATCGTAGCACCGTCGAGCTGCAGGGTGTAGGTGCCGGAGGTCGAGGCGACTGCTGGCGTGCCTGCGATGTTTTGGACGCCAGTGAGACCGCCGACGAAGGCGCCTGCCGTGATGGCGTTGGCTCCACCGGTGAAGTCTGTGATCGAGATGAGCGTGTTCGCGGTCACGCCATTGACGTCGCGCAGACGCAGGTTGCCTGCGGCAAAGGTACCGCTCACCACCTGGTAATTCGTGTTGGCTGCAAGGAAGGTGGTCAATGCGGTGTCCAATTCGGCGCCGGTCACTGTGCCGCCGACCGAGCCGGCCTCGCTGTACAGGAGGTTGCCGCCGATGCTGATGGAGAATGCGGTGCCGTTGTTCGCCGTGACGCCGTTGGTCGATCCCGCAGTGACGCCGGTGACATTGGTGCCGGTCGCGAACGACGCGCCAGCGCCGCCGCCTGCACCCGAGCCGTTGACGATGGTCGTGGTGATGTCGTTGCCCAGCGCGTTGGACAGTATCAGGTTTCCGCCCGCAGCCGTGCCGGCGACGGTTATGCCCGCGGTCGTGAGACTGGCAGCGTTTGCGGCAATTGCAGTATCGATGTCGCCTGCAGTGACTTGACCGTTGGTCTGGGTGAACAACTGGAACGAACCCTGCGCGGTGGACAGATTGAGCGAATAGGTCTGAGCCGCACCCAGGGTGACCGTGGTCCACGCGCCGGAGGAGGTGGTGGCGGCCGCTGTTGCGATATTGGCGCCGGACGCGGCAGGTGTCCATGCACCGTAGGTGACTTCCCTGGCGACTGCTGCCGAGCCGTTCGCCACTGCTGCGGTGACGGCGCCCGGTGAGATGGTGGTCGCAATCGCGGGGGTGACCGACGGGGCTACGCCATTGGCCACGGCCGGGGTGTAGACGCCGAGCGAGGCGAAGGTCGTGGGTGTGGCGCCGGCGCCGGCTACGCTGCTGAACGCGATTGCCGTCTGCGCATTGGTCGCGGTCGCGCCGAAGCGGCTGTCGGTGTTATTAATTGCGGTGGCGATCGCTGTCGCGTCTCCCGAAACGGCACCGATATCGGCACCGTTCAGGGTCAGGTCGCCCGCGGCCAGCGCGCCGGTGACGGCGGTGCCCGCGGAATTGTAGCGCGTCAGATCGCCGCCGTTCAGCCCAAGCGCTGCTGCCGTGGCGCTGCCGATCGAGTTCACGGTAATGGTCTGGCCCTGGTTTGCGCCGACCTGGAACGACTGCGAACTGAAAGTACCGTTGAGCAGCGCCGTTCCGTTGAATTCGGTCTGCGAAGCAACGCGGTTCAGTTCGGCGACGCGCATCTGGACTTCGGCGTCGAGGGCCGCGCGGTCCGAGGCGCTGTTGGTCGCATTGGCCGACTGCACTGCGAGTTCGCGTATGCGCTGCAGGTTGGCGGAGACTTCGCCCATCGCGCCTTCGGCCGTCTGCGCGAGCGAGATGCCGTCGTTGGCGTTGCGCGCCGCCTGATTCAGGCCGCGGATTTGCGTGGAGAAACGTTCTGAAATGGCCAGACCGGCCGCGTCGTCCTTGGCGCTGTTGATACGCAGGCCGGAGGAGAGTCGCTGCAGGGAGGTTGCCAGCGAAGTCTGTGACATCGAAAGGTTGCGCTGCGCATTCAGCGAGGCAATGTTGGTGTTGATTACGCTAGGCATGATAAATCTCCTTACCAAATGTTCAGAAATACCGGCAAACGCGCCGGGCACTTTGGTCCGCTCCGTTCCCGGAGCTTTCAAACCGCCGTTGCTTGCTTATCGGAAACTTTTGGTGAAAGGTTTAGGATTCATTGAGTTAGCTGCATTCGGGGCGCAGCTTTGGGTATCTTGCTTGTGCTCTGTTTACGGCAAACCCGGGGAAAGGTTTAGGAATCTTTTGCTGTCGCCGATATCGCGCGCTTTCAAAGGGTCTGCAAGTGCTGCAACGGCCCCGATAGCAGGTAAAGATCCGGAATAGGCGCGCTTTCCGGGCCTGTTCAGGTATTCGGCAGGGATAGAACTGCTTATGCTGAGTGACATATCACGGGAATTGGCTTGCACCTATCTGTTATGACTTCTGTCGACTCGAAAACTCAAGCTCTGGACGCGGCACTCCAGGAGGCTCTCGCGCATCATCAAGCGGGCAGCTTGCAGCAGGCGGAGCAACTTTATCGGGCGATCCTGGAGGTGGAACCGTATCAAGCGGAATCCAACCATCGCCTGGGTCTGCTTGCGGGGCAGCTAGGGCAGCACGAGGCGGGGCTGCGCTTTCTGCAAACGGCAGTCGCGGTCGCGCCCTCCCGAGGCGAGTACTGGCTGTCTTACGTGCGGGCATTGTTGGCGTCGGGGCAGGCCAGAGAAGCGCTGAACATCATTCATGGCGCGATGCAGCGCGGATTTAGCGCGCCGGAGGCCGAAGCTTTGCGTCAGCAGGCGGAGTCGGCAGCGCAGGGCGGGTGCGCAGCCAGACCCGCGGAGAAGCAAGGCTCCTTGCCGGGCGCGCAATCCGAGTCCGGCGGCGCAGCACCGGTGCAGCCAGCCGAACCGGCGAAACAGAAACATGAAGACGCTGCGAAGAAAATTGGCAAGGCGGCGAGAAAGACGAAATTGCCCAGGTCGCCGTTGCGCCGCAAAGTCTTGCCCCCAGTCGAGGCCGATCAGCTCTTCGCGCTATTCAAGGCAGGTCACTACACGGAACTGGAAATTCGGGCGCGCATGCTGCTGGACCGGTATCCGGATTCCGGAGTCGCCTGGAAGGGCCTGGGAGTCGCTCTGCAGATGCAAGGCAAGGAGGCTCTGGCGGCTTTGCGCAAAGTGACCGAGCTCTTGCCAGAGGATGCCGAGGCGCATTTCAATTTGGGCAATGCCCTGCAGAACCACGGGCAAACAGAGGCCGCTCTCGCGAGTTTTCGCAATGCGCTGAAGATCAAACCGGATTTGGCCGACGCGCACTTCAGCCTGGGCATGGCCTTGAGCCAAATGGGGCGGCTTGAGGATGCTGCGGCGAGTTACCGCCGGACGCTGGCCCTCAAGCCTGGCCTGGCCGAGGCGCACCTCAATCTGGGCACTGTCCTGCAAAGTCTTGGCCAGCTTGACGATGCGGTTGCGAGCTATCGCAGCGCGATCGGAATTGCGCCGCGTTTTGCCGAGGCGCACAGCAATCTGGGCGCGACCCTAAAGGAGCTCGGGCAGTCCGAAAGCGCGCTGGCGAGTTGTCGGCGCGCGTTGGAGATCAAGCCTGATCT
Organism: uncultured Enterobacteriaceae bacterium; assembly: GCA_964400745.1. GTDB lineage: Bacteria > Pseudomonadota > Gammaproteobacteria > Burkholderiales > SG8-39 > 2-12-FULL-64-23. The sequence continues at coordinate 17,048 of CAYNVY010000019.1, forward strand.
CGCCGAGGCACACAGCAACCTCGGCAACGCGCTTAGAGATCTGGGAGATTTCGAAGGTGCGGTGGCGAGTTATCGCCGGGCGCTGGAGATCAAGCCGGGGTTGACCGAGGCGTGCTGCAACCTTGGCAGTTCTCAAAAGGACCTGGGACAAATCGTCGGCGCGGTGGCGAGCTATCGCCGGGCGCTGGAAACCAGGCCGGAGAGCGCCGAGGCGCTCCAGGGCTTGTCGGCGGCACTGGCTCAGACATCGGATTTTCGCGAAGTGGTCGCGCAAAGCGATGCCGCGCTGCGACTCAAACCCGACGCCCCCATCATCTGGGAGCAGCGCCTCTACACCTACTCCTACCATCCGGACCTTTCCGCCGCCGAGATCTTCGCGGAATTCGTGCGCTGGGGAGACAGGTTTCCCGACCCGGAGGTCGATTTCTCGGGACATGACCGGAATGTTGCGCGCCGCCTGCGAGTGGGCTATGTCTCTCCCGATTTCAGGCGTCATACGTCCCGGTTTTTCTTCTGGCCCCTGTTTGCCAACCACGATCCCTCCGTCGTCGAGTTGTACGCCTATTCGAATGTGCAGGTGCCGGATGAGTTCACGACGCAATTCAAAGGACTGTTCGAGCACTGGCGGGAGATACGGGGCGTGTCTGATACCGAGGTCGCGAAAGCGATCCGCGACGACGGGATAGATATCCTCGTCGATTGCTGCAACCATATGCGCGACGATCGCTTGGGCGTATTTACCTTGAAACCGGCGCCGATTCAGGTCACGTGGCTGGGCGCCGCATGGACCACGGGTCTGAAGGCGGTCGACTATGCGCTGATCGATCCGTACATGGCGCCGGAGGGGACCTTGGCCCGGGAGAACATCGTCCGCCTGCCCCATTTCTTCGTCGCATTTCGGCCGCCGGAGGAGACTGCGCAGATCGCCGCGCCCCCCTGCATGAAGAACGGCTACGTCACCTTCGGCTACTCCGGACGCACGGAAAGGCTGAACCACCGTACCTTCCGGGTTTGGGGAGAAATACTGCGCCGAGTTCCGGACGCGCGCCTGATCCTGGACTTCAGCGCGTTTGCCGATCCGCCGACGCAAGCGCACTACGCCAAATTCATGGCCCGGTTCGGAGTGGACCTCGACCGGGTGCTCATGCGCAAGAGCAGCAATATCTTTGAAGGCCTGAACGATTTCGACATTCTGCTGGACTGTTTTCCGCACAGCGGCGGCACCATGTTGTTCGACGCCTTGTGGATGGGGGTTCCAGCGCTGACTTTGGCCAGTCGCCCGCCCGTGGGCCGGATCGGCACCAGCCTGATGATGAATTTGGGGCTGCCCGAATGGGTGGCGACGGACGAGGACGACTATATCGACAAGGCTTGCGCATTTGCCGGCGATCCTCCGGCCCTTGTTCCGCTACGCGCGGGCATGCGGGAGCGCATGCGCAATTCTCCGGTGATGGACGGGGCCGGGTTTGCCCGCGGAGTCGAAGGCGCCTATCGCGAGATGTTCTTCAAGTGGGCAAATGGCGCAACAAAGGCATGAAACGTCCTGATGCACGACTGGCGCGCGCGCGAAATTCACCGCCGTGCGCGACTGGGTGATCAGGGACTAAGCCTCCAATCCTTGGTCTGGAAGCAATACTCCCGCTTAAGTATTGCGCAATACCGCCGAAAACGACGGCATACGCCCGTCAGGGACCGATCTTGGACACCTCCGCCATCGCCGCCCTTGCCATTGAAATGTCCACCACCCGCACCGAGCAGGCGGCGCAGATCGCCGTGTTGAACAAGGCCATGGCACTGCAGGGGCAGGGCGCAATCCAGTTGCTGACGGCGGTAACCGGGGACAGACCACGTTTTCGCTCGATTGACTCCCTCAGGCAGGAATGAAAGCGTGGTCTGTCCCCGGTTTCCCTCCGTAGCCGCGAATTGACCCATTTTTGACCCGATATTAGCCGCTTAGCTTGCGCCCACGCGCGATTAGACTCGCCTGATCCAATCCCAGAGAGCCGCCATGACTGCCTCCAACCCTTCGCAATCCGAACTCGCCCGGAGTGCCAGCCAGGCCTATCAGCAGGCGCTGCAACTGTCGCTGCAACAGGCGGTGAACTGCCATGAGGCGAACCGGCTCGACGACGCGGAGCAGATTTACCGCTCAATCCTGAACGCGCAGCCGGAGCATGCCGAGGCGAACCACAATCTGGGAGTGCTGCTGCTGGAGCGGCAGCAGTTCGAGGCCAGCCTGCCGCATTTCGAGGCCGCCCTGGCGTTCAAGCCCGAATCGCAGGGCTACTGGCTGAGCTACATCGACGCCTTGATTCTGGCCGGGCAGACCGAGCTTGCGCAGCGCACGCTTGCGTTCGGCCGCGAGCACGGCATGGCGGGCGACAAGGTGGACGCGCTGGCGCGCCTGCTGGAGACTGCGCCGCAGCCTATGGCGCCTGCGCACGGGAAGGAAGCGCTCAGCGTCTAGGCGGTGAGTCCGGCGCCGGCCGGGGCGGCCCGCGCCTGCGTCTGCGTCTGCGTCCAAATTGCTCCGGGTAATCGTGGCCACCATACAGAACTCGCGCATCTCCAAGCTGAAAGCCCTGCTGATCGACGACATGTCGAGCATGCGGGTGAACCTGCGCACGCAATTGCAGCAGCTGGGAGTAGTGGACGTGGCGCAGGCGGCTTCCGCAGCCGAAGCGCTGAAAGCGATCACCGCGCGCGCCACGGGCAAGCCCTTCGACCTGGTGCTGTGCGACTACAACCTCGGCGGCGCCACCAACGGGCAGCAGCTGCTGGAGCATGTGCGCGCGAAGAAGCTGCTGCAGCCGGTCACCATCTGGTTCATGGTCACCGCCGAGTCCAGCTACGACAGCGTGGCGGTGGCGAGCGACTACGCCCCCGACGATTACCTGATCAAGCCCTTTACCGCAGCCAATCTGGAGAGCCGGCTGTTGCGGCACTTCGAGCGGCAGGACGCGCTCGAATCCGCGCTGAAGCCCATGGCCGGCGGGGACCTGGACGCGGCGGCAGCCGAATTCGGCCGCATAGCCGGGGCGGGGTCCAAGTTCACCATGGACGCGCTGCGCCTCGAAGCGCGCTGCCTCACCCTGCTGCACCGGCATGCCGAGGCCAAGGCGGTATACGCCCAGGCGCTGTCGATCCGGCAGCGCCTGCCCTGGGCGGAACTCGGATTCGCGCGCGCGCTGCGCGACGCGGGCGAGATGGAAAAGGCGCACGCCGCGGCGGTGGCCATGGTGGCGGACCACCCGACGCTGGCCGGGGCGCACGAGCTGATGGCGCAGATTCACCATGCGCGCGGCGAGGACGCGCTGGCGGTCGAATCGCTGCGCCAGGCGGAGAGCATCGTGCCCTCGGCGGAGCGGGCCCGCGCGCTCGGCGAAATGGCGGTTCGCAGCGGCGATCTGGACCTGGCCAAGACCGCCTATGCCAAGGTGGTCGCGGCCACGCGCGTTTCGCTCACCAAGACCCCCTATGACAATGCCGCGCTGGCGCAGATCTACCTGGATACCGGTGAATCGGCCAAGGCGCTGGAAGTGCTCAGACCGGTGCAGCGGGAGTTCGGCGAGGAAGCCGGGTTTCAGGCGATCGCAGCCTCGGTGGAGGCGCGCGCCTATCAGGACGCCGGCAATGAGGCAGCCGCCAGCGCTGCCCTGGGGCGGGCGCTCGAATTCGCGAAGGGCTCCGATCCGGCAGCGGCGCTCGCGGTATCCAAAGCCTGCTTCGCGCTCGGGGAGGACGCGGAGGGCGAGCGCATCGTCACCAGCGCGGTGTGCGCCAACCACGAGGATACGGCGCTGGTGGCGGCTGCGAGAAAGCTGCTCAAGGACTCTGGCCGGGAGGACGTCATCAACCGCGCGGTCGACGCCCAGGTGCAGAACATGCTCGGCATGACCGAGCAGGCGCTGGCGCTGGCCAAGAAGGCCCAGCTCGCCGAAGCCCAGGCCGTCATCGCCGAGGCGGTGGCCGGACTGCCGAAGAACGTCGGCGTGCTGGTCGCCGCGGCGCAGATCAATCTCCTGTGCCTGTCGCAGGAGGGGCTGAACGTGGAGGCGGTCAGCCGGGTTCGAGGGTATCTGGCGACGCTGGACGTGCTGGCCCCTGGCACCGAACGCGTGGTCAAGATGCAGGCGTATTTCAAGGAACTGCTGCGCAGCGCGAGCGCCGGAGGTGGCACATGAACGAAATGCTGATAGCCGCGGTCGTGCACGACCTGAAAAACGCCATCGCCTCGCTGACCACGAGCACCGGGGACATCGCGCAACGCGCAGCCGGCACGGACCTCGAATTCGATACGTGCAAGCTGCACGCCACGACCATGGCGCTGTCGCAGCGCCTGGTGGGCTTCCTGACGCTTTACCGCTCGGGGCAGACCGGGCTCGTCGCCCAGTTGCGCGACAACACCCCGGACGATTTCCTGCGCGAAGTCGCGGCCGGCCTGGTGCTGCCGCCGGAAACGGTGGTCGTCAAGATAGCGGCCGCGGAAGAGAGCACGCCGTTCTGGTTCTTCGACGACTACCTCACGCGCATGGCGCTCGAAGCCGCGGTGCACAACGCGCTGCGCTTCGCCGGGAGCGAGGTCGTCCTCGGCTGCGCCCTGCGCAACGGATTTCTGGTGTTTTCGGTCGCGGACGACGGGCCGGGCCTGGGGGCGGAGGGCGAGCCTTCGACCGGCCTGGGCACCGCGCTGTGCGAGGCGATCGCCGCGGCGCACACCAACGGCGCGCGCAGCGGCAAGGTGGTGCTGCGCAATCGTCCCGAAGGCGGCGCCCTGTTCGAGCTGTGGCTGCCGTGAGCGATAGCGTCGCGTTCGAGGACATCGAATTCGAGCTGCCGGCGCGCCCCGGCGTGCTGGTCGAGCTGTCGGCCGAACTCGAAGCTGCAGACCCCGATTTTCGCAAAGTGTCCGCGCTGGTCAACCAGGACCTCGGCCTCGCAGCCGCGGTGGTGCGCACCGCCAACAGCCCCTATTTCGGTGTGTCGGGGCGCATCGGCAGCGTGCAGCACGCGATCAACTTTCTCGGTCTGTCGCAGGTGTTCTCTCTGGTCAGCGGAACGCTGCTGCGCGGCGCCTTTCCCGAGAACGATACGCTCATGGACGAACTGTGGGACATCTCGGGCAAACGTGCGGCGCTGATGGCGCGGCTGGCGCGCAATACGCCGATTGCGCCGGACCGGGCCTATACCGTGGGTTTGTTCCAGGATTGCGGCGTGGCCATGCTCGCCGCCCGCGTCAGCGACTACCGCCAGACCTGGCAGCGCACCCGCTGGCTGCCCGACGCGCCGGAGGCCGAGCGCAGGGAGCACGTGACCGATCACCCGACACTGGGCGCCTTGCTGGTGCAGCACTGGCGGCTGCCGGCTGAAATCGCGCAGGCGGTGCGGTTTCATCATGAGATCGGCAGGCTCGCCGCGCTGGACGTGTTCGCGCCCACCCGCAGCCTGGTCGCTCTGTCGGTCCTGGCCAACCTGGTGCTGGCACAGGCGCTGTCGCAGGACGTCGCGCCGTGGCAGGCGCAGTTGAATCAGGCAGCCGCCCTGCTGCATGTGCCCTCGCTAGTCGCCCAGGCCTGGACAGAGCAGGCGGGCTCGCTCCTGTAGGCGCATGGGGAGTGTGTCAATCGGGGCGGGGTAGGCACCGGCTTCTTGTGCGTCGATATTGACCCTGCTCGCGTCAAATATCGGAATTGGGCCTTATTCCGGCGGCTACTCCCGTAATCGTCCCAGGCGCGGGCGTATATCCTGAAAACACTGTCAGGAGTCCCGGCAGGCCAACCGATGAAGCTTTGCACAATCCCATGACCGTATTGCAGAGGACGCCTCCCTCATCCCACCTCTTCGGGTGGTCCCGCCCTTCGGGCTCCCACCGGCCCTCTCCCCCGTTGCCGGGGGAAAGGGAGAAGGCGCAGATCGACCGCTTTGCGGCGGAGAAGACAGGCAGCGGCCGCGCCGCAGAGGAGCAGGACACCCTCGACCCGCAGGACTGGGCGTCCTTGCGCGCCCAGGGCCACCGCATGCTCGACGACATGCTCGACTACATCGAGCGCATACGCGAGCGCCCGGTGTGGCAGCCGATCCCGCCGCAGGTGCGCGGCGCCTTGCAGGAGCGGCTGCCGCGCCGGCCGGGCGATCTGGGCGAGGTGCACGCGCAGTTCATGCGCGACGTGCTGCCTTATGCGGTCGGCAATACGCACCCGGGGTTCATGGGTTGGGTGCACGGGGGCGGAACGCCCGTGGGCATGCTGGCCGAGATGCTCGCCGCCGGCCTGAACGCCAACCTGGGCGGACGCGATCAGATGCCGCTAGAAGTGGAGCGCCAGGTGGTGCAGTGGATGCGCGAACTGTTCGGTTTTCCGGCCTCGGCCAGCGGCCTGTTCGTGACCGGTTCGTCCATGGCCAACCTGATCGCGCTGCTGGTCGCGCGCAGCGCGGCGCTGGGGAGCGAAGTGCGCAACAAGGGTTTCGCCGCCTGCGGCAAGCGCCTCACCGCCTACACTTCGGCCGGCGCGCACGGCTGCATCGCGCAGGCGATGCAGGTTTCCGGCCTGGGCATCGACGCGCTGCGCCTGGTGCCGGTGAACGGCGATTACCAGATCGACATCGACGCGCTGGAACGCGCCATTGACACCGACCGCAGGGCGGGCTTTACGCCGTTTCTGATCGCCGCCACCGCCGGCACGGTGGATGTGGGCGCCATCGACGACCTCGCCGCCGTCGCCGCGGTCGCGCGCAGCGAAGGCCTGTGGTTTCACGTGGACGGCGCCTATGGCGCTCTGGCCATGCTCGCGCCGGATCTCGCGCCGCGCCTGGCCGGGATCGAAGGCGCGGATTCGATCGCGCTGGATTTCCACAAGTGGGGGCAGGTGCCCTACGACGCCGGCTTCGTGCTGGTGCGCGACAGCGCCATCCAGTTGGCGACCTTCGGCTCCACCGCCGCCTATCTGCGGCGGGACACGCGCGGCCTGGCCGCCGGCTCGCCCTGGCCCTGCGATCTGGGCCCCGACCTGTCGCGCGGCTTTCGCGCGCTCAAGACCTGGTTCACGCTCAAAGTCCACGGCGCGGACCGGATCGGCGCGTCGATTTCGCGCACCTGCGCCCTGGCGCGCTACCTGCAGCGGCGCATCGCGGCCGAACCGGCGCTGGAACTGCTGGCGCCGGTATCCTTGAATATCGTCTGCTTTCGCTATCGCGCCGCGGACGCAGACCGGGTGAACGCCGACATCGTTGTCGACCTGCAGGAATCGGGCATCGCCGCGCCTTCGACCACGACCATCCGGGGCAAGCTGGCGATACGCGCGGCGATCGTGAATCATCGCACCAGCGAAACCGAGATCGACGCCCTGATCGCGGCGACGCTCGCGTTCGGCGTGGCGCGCACCGCGGCGCGCGGGGTGCGGCGATGAAGCCCGCGGTCGAGTCGGAGCCGGCGATCGAGCATTGCGGCGCGCAAGCCCTGATCGGCCTGCCGGCGCTGATGACCATGGCCTTTTCGGGCGTGGATCTGACTCCGGTCGGGAGCCGACTGATCGCGCGCGCGGCGGCCGACCCGGAGGACGCGAACGCATTGATGGACATGTCCACGGTGCTGCAGCTGAAGCAATCGCGCGACATCGGCCTCGCGGTGCAGGCGCAGGCGCTGCAGGTGCGCCAGCTCTATCACCGGCCGGCCGCACGCCCGGGCCCGAGCGGGGCGGCCGCGATCCGGCTGCTCGCCGTCATGGCGCCGGGCGACCTGATGGCCAACACGCCGCTGGAATTCCTGCTGCAGGACACCGACGTGGCGCTGGACATGCTCTACGTGGTGCCCGGCATGCCGTTCCCGCCGCTGCCCGAGCACGACCTGGCGATCATCGCGGTGTGCGAGTCGGACGACAACCGCGCGCTGCTGCAGGAACTCGCGCGGCGCGTGCCGGCGTGGCCGCGACCGGTGCTCAATCTGCCGCAGAGGATAGGGCAGACCGGGCGCGAAGCGGCGCACGCCCTGCTGGCGACGTTGGCCGGGGTCTGCATGCCGCAATCGGCCCGCGTCGGTCGCGCCTGGCTGAGCCTGATCGGCGCGGGCGAAGTGGCGCTCGCCGGCACGCTCGCGGACGCGCAATTCCCCATCATCGTGCGGCCGGTGGATTCGCACGCGGGTCACGGGCTGGCAAAGATGGACGCGCCGCACGATCTGGATGCGTATCTGCGGGCGATGCCCGAAGCGGAATTCGTCGTGTCGCAGTTCGTCGATTATCGCGGAGCGGACGGACTGTTTCGCAAATACCGCGTGGCGCTCGTCGACGGCGCGCCCTACGCCTGCCACATGGGCATATCGGGCGACTGGATGATCCACTACCTCAACGCCGGCATGACCGAAAGCGCGGAGAAGCGCGCGGAAGAGGCGCGGTTCATGGCGGATTTCGACCGGGATTTCGCCCGCCGGCACGCCGACGCGCTGCGCGCCATCGACGCGCGCCTCGGGCTGGACTATGTAGTCATCGACTGCGGCGAGACGCCGGAGGGAAAATTGCTGATATTCGAACTCGACACCGGCGCCGTGGTGCACAGCATGGACCCGGAAGACCTGTTCCCCTACAAGAAGCCGCAGATGCAGAAAGTCTTCGCGGCGTTCCGGGCCTTGCTCGGGCGCGCGCTGGCGGGACGGGCCGGCGCGGGGGAGCAGGCTCGGATTTGAGAGGCGGGGCCTTTCGGGACGGCCTCGCTTATCGTTTCGGCGCGATCACAAGCGCCTGATTGTCGGTTCTCAGGACGCGACGATCACCCGGTTCTTGCCTACCCGCTTGGCCTCGTATAGAGCCTGGTCGGCGTGATTGATCAGCGTGATCTCGGTGTCGCCCGGGCGCAGCAGCGCGATCCCGGCGCTGAAGGTCACCTCCAGCTGCCTGTCGCCCCAGACGAGCGGCTTGGCCGCCAGCCCTCGCTGCAGGCGGCTCATGACGGCAGTGGCTTCCTCGATGCGCGCGTCGGGCAGGATCAGCATGAACTCCTCACCGCCGTAGCGCCCGATCAGGTCGTTGCTGCGTATGGTTTCCTTGACGATGGCCACCAGATGCACCAGCACCGCGTCGCCCGCCGGATGGCCGAAGCTGTCGTTGACCTTCTTGAAATTGTCCAGATCGATCAGCGCGATGCACAGCGGCCTGCCGTTGCGTCCGGCGCGCGCCGATTCGCGCATCAGCGCGTCGTCCAGGCCGCGCCGGTTGAGCGCGGTCGTCAGCTGATCTTCCCGCACCAGCTTGTTCACCAGTTCGAGCTCGGCCTTGAGGTGCGCGATGCGGTTCTCGGCATGGACCACCTGCTGGCGCACCTGTTCCACCTCGTTCGCGGTGTGCAGCGCGTGCGTTTCGCGCAGCGCGTCTTCCAGCAGGGAGATGATGTCGCTGACATCGCTCGTCTGGCGGATCTTTTGCGCATAGCCTTCGATCCGGCTGGAATAGTCGGCGCGGCTGGGCGGCGCGTTCTTGCCTTTGCCTGCGGCTGCGTACTGCGCAGGGCGGTACAGGGGCTGTGCCGTCGAGCTTGCCAGGCGCAGCCCGCCGCTGGCTGGTTTGGTGGTTCGCATTGCGTGTTTCCTTACTTAGGCTTGCCCGGATTCAGAGGGCAGGAGAGATACCCTAAAGCTACCCTTTCTGGGCGCAGGACTGCGGCCGAAAAAAGGGGACAAAGCGGGCGCAATTCGATGGATGCAGGCTCAGCCGCGTCCCGCAGCCGCGCAAAGCCCCGGTGATTTGCCGGGCTAAGCCGGGAAAACGCGATTCTTCCCGGCCCGTTTCGCCCGGTACAGCGCCTTGTCGGCGCGATCGATGATATCGGACTGCGTTTCGGCCGGTTTGTGCAGAGCCACACCGGCGCTGAACGTGATCAGCAGGCGCTCGTTGTTGTGCAGGAAAAACGCCTTGGTCAGATCGCGCTGCAGGCGGGTCATCACCGCGACGCCTTCGTCCAGTTCGGTGCCGGGGAGCACCAGCAGGAATTCTTCGCCGCCGTAGCGGGCCAGCACGTCGCTGGGGCGCATGGTGCGCTTCACCACGCGCACCAGGTGGATCAATGCGTCGTCGCCGACCGCGTGGCCGTGGGTATCGTTGAGCACCTTGAAATCGTCGATGTCGAGCAGCGCCACGCACAGCGGCTCGCCCGAGCGCTCGGCTCGCGCTACCTCGCGCTCGTAGGCGTCGTTCAGCCCGCGCCGGTTGAGTACGCGCGTGAGTTGATCCTCCTGCACCAGGCCGCTGACTTTTTCCAGATTGGCTTCGAGCTCGTGCACCTTGGCTTCGGCCGCTTCGACCTGGCGTTGCGCCGCGACAAGTTCGTCGCGCGTGGCGGCGGTCTTGATCTGGGCGGTGCGGGTGTCCTGCAGCAGGCCTTCCAGAACGACGTTGAGCAGTTTGATGTCGTCGGTCTGGCTTATCGTCTGGGCGTAGCCTTCGAGGCGGGTCTGATATTCGCCGGTGCTCTCCGACAGGCTGCCGAGCCGGTCGATGAAGCTGGTGATCAGTTGCTTGAGCGCCTGCTTGGCGTCCTGCAGGCTGTGCTTGAGCGTGCCCTGCTTCAGGATCACGTCCTTCAGGCGCTGCTCCGCTTCGGTGATGGAGCCCAGGTCCAGCGGCCGCGCGACGATGTCCTTCACCACCGCCACCTGGCCCTGCAGCCATTGATCGTCGCTGACCAGGTCGTGGGTGTTGTCGATCAGTAGCCGCAGCACGCGCAGCAAGCCTTGATGCAGTTCGGTATTTTCGCCGCCTCTCAACTCCAGTTTGAACCAGAACTGGCGCAGCGACGTGGTCAGGTCGCTCACCCCCGGCGCGCCGGCGGCGGCGCGCGCGGTCTTCGCCAGGTCGGCCGCCTCCTGGGCCAGGTCCGGGGCGTAGCTCAACTGAGAAACGACAGCGAATTCAAGCGTTTGTGCCAGAAGTTCGCGCAGCGGCAGGAAGCTCTCGTCGCTTGCGGCCGGAGCGCCGGCGGCGGGCGCCTTGTGCACGCTTGCAGTGTTTGCGCCTGGGGCTGCCTCTTCGGCGTGCAGCTGCTCGTGATACGCCGGCTGCTGCCTGGGCGCGACCTGCGTGGCATCGCTCGCGGCGGGCAGGGGGGCGTCGCCGCCGGCAGCGGCGGCCGCCGGTGCCGTATCGGACCAGGATTTCACCAGATTCTGCAGTTTTTTCGCGAGCTTGGCCGGATCCGCGCCGGGCAAGGCAAGTACTTTTTCCAGGCTTTCGCGCTTGCGCGCGAGGGTCAGCCCGCTGTGCCTCGCCTCCCACTGCTTGATCAGGTCCAGCACCAGCTTGGCCCAGACCGGCGCGCCGGCCGAGGTCTTGTCCGATTTGTTCGCCAGCAGATCGAGCAGCAGGCTGCGGTAGCGCTGCCAGTCTTTTTCGGCGAGCGCCTTGTCCAGGGGCGCCGACGCGAGGGCGCCGTTGGCCCGGTCGCGCACATCGGCGGCGATCAGTTCGAGCACCTGCTCGGCGCCGCCCGGGGCTACGGTTCCCGCCGGCAGCCCGGCGATCTCCAGGTACAGCTTCTGATAGTTGTCCGGCGTCGGCGTGATGCGGCGCGTCGCCAGCAGGTGCAGCGTTTCGCGCGCAATATCGGTGGGGCTGGTGAATTCACTCATGTTCTGCGGCAGTTTCAGTTTGCGGTCATCGCGGGCTCGAATCCGTCTATCGGCAGCAGCCCGCGAAAGGTGAGCGCTGGATCATTCCACCAGCTTGTGCTTCAGCGCGTAATAGGTCAGTTCCGCGTTGTTCTTGAGTTGCATTTTCTCCAGCAGCCGCGCGCGGTACACGCTCACGGTCTTTACGCTCAGCGACATCTCGGCGGCGATTTCGCTCAGCGTCTTGCCCGATGCCATCAGCCGCAGGGTTTCGTATTCGCGGTCGGACAGGGTTTCATGGCGCTGCCGGTCGTTGTCGTCGCTGACGGTGCGGGCCAGTTCTTCCGCCAGTTCGGCGCTCACGTACTTGCGCCCGCTCGCGACCTGGCGGATCGCGGTCACCAGCAGCGCCGGGGCGCTCTGCTTGGTCAGATAGCCCGAGGCGCCGGCCTTGAGCGCGCGCATCGCATAGTGCTCCTCCGGGTGCATGGAGAGCATCAGCACCGCGAGCCTGGGCTTTTCCTTTTTCAGCTGCTTCAGCGTGTCCATGCCGTTGCGATCGGGCATGCTGATGTCGAGCAGCACCACGTCGAAATTTTCCGCGCGCGCGAGCTTGATCGCCTGGGCGCCGCTGTCGGCTTCGCCGCCCACTTCCATGTCGTCGGTTTCGGCGATGATCTGCGACAGGCCGCGGCGCAATATGGTGTGATCGTCGACGATGAGTACTCGAATCATTTCTCTTCCAATTTCCTGCTTTTCCTGGCCGGCTGGGCGGCGCGCCTTAGTTTCGCGGACGACGGCCTCGCGGTCGACGCTTTGGCCTGCGGCAGCACCAGCGCCAGCTGCGCCGCGTCGGCGTCGTCCGACGCGGCGCTCAGCCCGCTGGGCACGCGCACCGTGATTTCAGTGCCTTGTTCCAGGCGGCGCACGCCGGCTTCACCACCCAGATTGTACGCCCTCTCCTGTATGCCGCGAAGACCGAAGGCGCGCGGTTTCATGAGATCCGACTCGGAGAATCCGCGGCCGTTGTCATGCACCACCAGCGTCACGAAATTTTCGCTCTCCTCCAGCGTCACCTCGACGCGCGTCGCCTCCGCGTGCTTGGCCACGTTGGTCAGCGTCTCCTGAAAAATGCGGAACAGGGCGATCGAGACCTCGTCGGCGAGGCCGATATGCTCCTGCGTGCAGGCGACCATGCAGGGGATGCCCATGCGTTTGGTGAATTCGGCGCCCTGCCACTCCATCGCCGCGACCAGTCCCAGGTCGAGGATGCCCGGGCGCAGATCGGTGGAAATGCGCCGCGTCGTGTCCAGGGCGCTATCGACCAGCGCTTCGGCCGACTTCAGCCGCTCGCGCGCCTGCTCGTATCCGGGCGCGAGGCCCGAGCCCAGGCGCATCAGCTCGATTTTGATCGCCGTCAGCGTGCCGCCCAGATCGTCGTGGATTTCGCGCGCGATGCGGGTGCGCTCTTCTTCCTTCACCGACTGCAGGTGGGCCGAATGCTCGCGCACCAGTTCGTGCGAGCGCCGGATCTCCAGTTCGGCCAGCTTCGACTGCGTCAGGTCGGAAATGATGCCTTCCCACAGCACGCCGCCGTCGTCGGGCCAGCGCGGACTCGCGCGCAGGCTGACCCACTTGATGTCGGTGGAGCCCGCGATCCGGATGCGGAATTCCAGGTCCCACGCCGCCAGTTCCTCGGCCGAGGTGCGCATGGCGCGCGCGAACGCTTGCGTGTCCTCGGGCAGGATCAGTTCGAAAAAATACTCCGGGTAGCGCTGCAGCAGGCGCGAGCTGACGCCGAACAGCGCCTGGCAGCCCTCGCCGACATAACCGAAGGAGCGCTGGTCGCCGTTCTTGAGCAGCAGCTGGAACACCATGCCGGGAATGTTCGACACCAGCGCCTTCAGCCGCGCCTCGCTCTCGCGCAGGGCGTGCTGCGCGATCTGCCGCTGCACCCGGTTCTGCTCCTCCTTGATGCAGCGCTCCACCGCCGGGACCAGCCGCGAGAGGCTGGCCTTCATGATGCAGTCCTCGGCGCCGGCCTTCATCAGGGCCACCGCGGCCTCTTCGCCGATGCAGCCGGAGACCACGATCAGCGGGACTTCGGGGGCGTGCGCCTGCACCAGTTGCAGGGCTTCGCTGCCGCTGAAGCCGGGCAGGTTGTAGTCGGAGATCACCAGGTCCCAGTTCTTCTCGGTCAGGGCCGCGGTCATGTCCTCCGCGGTGTCGACCTGGCGCATGGCGAGCACCAGCCCGGCGCGGCGCAATTCCTGCTTGATCAGCGCGGCGTCGTCGGCGGAGTCCTCGACCAGCAATACATGCAGATTGATGTTTTGTTTCCCCGAGCTACCTGACATGGACGGGCATGGCCTGATTCAGGGTGAGCCAGTATCTGCTGATCTGCCGCGCGACATCGACGAAATCCAGAAAATCCACCGGTTTGCGCAGATAGCTGTTGGCGCCCAGGCTGTAGGCTTCGATGATATCCGATTGTTCCATCGACGACGTGAGAATCACCACCGGAATGAAATGCGTGCGCGGGTCGGCGCGCAGGCGGCGCAGCACTTCCAGGCCGTCGATCTTCGGCATCTTCAGGTCGAGTAGGACCAGCTTGGGCATGCCGCTGCCTTCGTTGGTGGTGAAGCGCTCGGCGTCGAACAGGTAATCCAGCGCCTGCAGGCCGTCCTCCAGCGCCACCAGCGCGCTCTCGGACTGCGCCTGCTTGAACGCAAGCACGGCAAGCTCGCGGTCATCGTCGTTGTCCTCGACCAGCAGGATCAGATTTTCGCTCACGCCTTTGCCCCCTCCGTTTCCGTTTCGCGCAACAACACCCATTGTCGCAGCTTGCGCCAGCGCCTGCGAATTCAATTCGCCAAATTGGGGCAGTTTCCACCCGCTGTTTGGAGGCATGGATTGGACCGGGTGCTGATAACTTGGCAGGGCGTAGAAAAAGCCGTGGTGCGGCCCGTGGTACAGCCCGCGGTACAGCCTGGAATCCGATTTTAGGAAATGTTTCCGGGGCACGCAACCTATTGGGGATGAACGCGATAGTGGATTCAGACAGCGTCCGCAACGAGGCGCTAGCGCAAGGTGCGGCGTGGACTGCGGCGGTGGCCGCGGTGCTCGCCTGCTTAAAGTTTTTCGACCTGGGGCCGATACCAGACTTGTCGTTGAGCGTCCTGTCGTTATGCGTCCTGGGGCTATGCGTCCTGGCGCTGGGCTGGGCGCGGATCCTGAGCAAAGCGCTGGAGAAATCGCGGCAAGCCGCGTTCGAGCGCCTGGCCGTTGCCGCCGGTGCGACGCGCGAGGTGATCGACAGCATGGCCGAAGCCACCGGGGCGCAAATGTCGGGCGCGCGGGCCGAGATGCTGCGCGCCGACCAGTTGCTGGGCGACGCGATCGACCGGCTGGTCGCGGTGTTCGAGCAATTGACCACCCAGGCGCGCGCCCAAAGCGATCTGGCGCAGGCTACGCCGGCGGCAGAGGAACTGCGCGCCGCGGCCGAGCGCGTGGCGAGCGACGTGAACAGCGCCGTGATGGCGCTGCAGTTTCGCGACATGGTCGGGCAGAAACTCGGGCATGTGCGCGAGAAGTTGGTGGCCGCGGAGGAGGCGATGTACGAAATCCGCCTCGCCTCGGCGCAGTTTGCGGAAGCCGCGGCGGCGGGCGAACCCGGCGCGCAGGGGCCGGAGAAGCTGACGGCGCAGGTGTACGAGCGACTGCAGCAGTTGCACCAGGCGGAAGCGACCACGCCGGTGCGGCAGCAGGCGATGCACGCGGGCGAGATTGAACTCTTTTGATGTGGTTTGAGCACGGTGTGACAAGGAGAATGTTCTGTGGCGAAAAGCATACTCGCAGTCGATGACTCTGCCTCCATCCGGCAGATGGTGTCCTACACGCTGAAAAGCGCGGGTTACGACGTGATCGAGGCGGTGGACGGCGAAGATGCCCTGGCCAAGGCCAAGGCCAAGACCGTGGATCTGGTCCTGACCGACCAGAACATGCCGAAAATGGACGGACTGACCCTGGTGCGCAATCTGCGCCGCCTCCCCGGTTACCGCACCGCGCCGATTCTCATCCTGACCACCGAGTCCGGCGACGCGATGAAAAGCCAGGGCCGCACCGCAGGCGCCACCGGCTGGCTGGTCAAGCCTTTCGATCCGCAGCGCCTGCTCGAAGTCGTGCGCAAGGTGATCGGCTGAACGGCCTGCGGCGCAACAGGCCATCAAGCATTCAACATCAATCGAGAAGAAAAGCTGAGGAAACGCCATGACCATCGACATGAGCCAGTTCTACGAGGTGTTCTTCGAAGAGTCGGCCGAACTCCTGGGCGAAATGGAACGCTTGCTGCTCGAACTCGACGTCGGCGCGCCGAGCAAGGACGACCTGAACGCGATCTTCCGCACCGCGCATTCGATCAAGGGCGGCGCCGGCACCTTCGGCTTCACCGAGATCACCGAAACGACGCACATCCTCGAATCGCTGCTGGACAAGCTGCGCACCGACAAGCTGAAGCTGCGCAGCGAAATGGTGGACGTGTTCCTCAAGGCCTGCGACGTGCTGAAAATGCAGCTCGCCGGCCGCCAGTACCAGAGCGAAGTCGATACCCAGGCGGTCGCCGACATCTGCAAGCGCCTGAACGAACTCGCCGAAAACAAGCAGGCTGCGCCTGCCGCCGGCAGCGCCACCGTTGCCAAACCCGCCGCAGCCGCCGCACCTGTTAGCGCAGCGGCGGCAGTCGCGCCGGCGGCGGCGTCGGCCTCAGGCGCCGCGCCCATCGATCCCAGCCCGGAAAATCTATTCGCCGTCCTGATGGGAACGGCACCCGCGGCGGCCCCGGCCGCGGCGAGCAACGAAGGCTACGGCTTTTTCACCGACGCACCGGCCGAGGCCGCTGCCGAGGCGCAGCCTGCGCCCGCGGCCCCGGTTGCGGCCAAGCACATCGCCGACCTGCCTGCGGAAGCCCAGCCCAAGCGCCGCGCCAGCGACCGCAACGAAGGGGAAACGACTTCGATCCGGGTCGGCGTGGAGAAGGTCGACCAGCTGATCAATCTGGTGGGCGAACTGGTGATCACCCAGGCGATGCTGGCGCAAGCCGCCTCGCGCGTGGACCACGTACAGTTCGAATCTCTGATCGCCGGCGTGAGTCAGCTGGAGCGCAACTCGCGCGACCTGCAGGAGTCGGTCATGTCGATACGCATGATGCCGATTTCGTTTGTCTTCAGCCGCTTCCCGCGCGTGGTGCGCGACCTCGCGGGCAAGCTCAACAAGCAGGTCGAACTGAAGACCGTGGGCGAAGGCACCGAACTGGACAAGGGGCTGATCGAAAAGATCGCAGATCCGCTCACTCACCTGGTGC